>NZ_JAWNFK010000019.1:376-167631 GCF_034107965.1 Enterobacter sp. 61D5 | reverse complement strand
ATCCGAAAGGATGGCCTTTTTGCGTTTATACGCTGCACAAACTAATCCCCCAACGCCCTGCTTATACGGTAAACTACCTGCGTTTTTGCATCAGGATAGCGTCTATGAACCACTCCCTTAAGCCCTGGAATACCTTTGGCATTCAACGCAATGCTAAACAAATTGTTCGTGCCGATAATGCACAGCAACTGCTGGATGCATGGCAAAGCGCAACAGAAAATAACGAACCCGTACTGATTCTGGGCGAAGGAAGTAATGTCCTGTTTCTCGATGATTTTGCGGGAACGGTGATCGTTAACCGCATCATGGGGATTGATGTTGAAGAGCGTGCCGATAGCTGGCACCTGCACGTGGGGGCCGGTGAAAACTGGCATCATCTGGTGCAATTCACCCTCGAAAAAGGGATGCCGGGCCTGGAAAACCTTGCGCTTATTCCAGGCTGCGCCGGATCGTCACCTATTCAAAATATCGGTGCCTACGGCATCGAACTGAAACATGTCTGCGAATATGTCGACTGCATCGAACTGGCGACCGGAACGGCTAAGCGTTTAACGGCGGAACAGTGCCGGTTTGGCTATCGTGACAGTATCTTCAAGCATGAATATCAGGATCGCTACGTGATTGTCGCCGTGGGCCTGCGCCTGTTGAAGAACTGGCAGCCCGTGTTGACCTACGGAGATTTAACGCGTCTCGATCCGGCTACCGTAACCGCCCGCGACGTTTTTGACTCGGTTTGCCATATGCGGATGACCAAACTTCCCGATCCAAAAGTAAACGGAAACGCCGGCAGTTTCTTCAAAAACCCGGTTATCAGCAACGAAAATGCAAAAGTCTTTCTTGAAGGATGGCCAGCCGCGCCACATTACCCTCAGGCTGATGGCAGCGTGAAGCTTGCCGCAGGATGGCTTATCGATCAATGCCAGCTAAAAGGCACTTCAGTAGGCGGTGCTGCCGTTCACCAGCAGCAGGCTCTGGTGCTGATTAATCAGCGCGATGCGACCAGCGATGATGTTGTACAGCTGGCTCATTATGTTCGTCAGCGTGTGGGCGAAAAATTTAACGTCTGGCTGGAGCCAGAAGTTCGCTTCATTGGCTGCACAGGTGAAGTTAATGCCGTGGAGGCTATCGCGTGAAGGACAATACCATTCCCTTAACCCTGATTGGCATCCTTGCTGACGGTGAGTTTCATTCTGGCGAGCAGCTGGGTGAACAGCTTGGCATGAGCCGTGCTGCTATCAATAAACATATCCATACGCTTCGCGACTGGGGTGTTGATGTGTTCACGATTCCTGGAAAAGGCTACAGCCTGCCGGAGCCGATTCAATTGCTGAATGAAGAAACGATCCGCAGCCAGATCGGACACGGCAATGTTGCGGTGCTTCCGGTGATTGATTCGACGAACCAGTATCTTCTGGATCGTCTGCCTGAGCTGACATCCGGCGATGCCTGCGTTGCTGAATATCAACAGGCCGGTCGCGGCCGTCGCGGTCGCAAATGGTTTTCGCCATTTGGCGCTAACCTCTATTTGTCTATGTACTGGCGACTCGATCAGGGCCCGGCCGCTGCTATTGGCCTGAGTCTGGTCATCGGCATCGTCATGGCGGAAGTGCTGCACGATTTGGGGGCGGATAAAGTACGTGTTAAGTGGCCTAATGACCTCTACCTCAACGATCGTAAACTTGCCGGCATTCTGGTCGAACTGACGGGAAAAACGGGCGATGCGGCGCAAATCGTCATTGGCGCAGGCCTCAACATGGTGATGCGCAATGTACAAAATGATGTGGTGAATCAGGCCTGGACTAACCTCCAGGAGGCGGGGATCGTCATCGATCGTAACACCCTTGCCGTGCGTATGATTAAAGAGTTGCGCAGTTCACTCACGCTTTTTGAGCAGGAAGGGCTGGCACCGTTCCTGTCTCGTTGGGAAAAGCTGGATAACTTCATTAACCGCCCGGTGAAACTGCTGATTGGTGATAAAGAGATCTACGGGACTTCACGCGGTATTGACGCACAGGGCGCGCTGCTCCTGGAGCAGGATGGCGTGATTAAACCCTGGATGGGCGGTGAGATTTCACTGCGAAGTGCCGAATAACCGGATCGAGTTAATTATGCGAAAACCCGTGTGCAAAACGCTGGCCGTCATGATGAGTCTGCTGTTCTCGCCTCTCTCTCATGCGGATCGGGCCTGGGAGAGTTACAAGGCCCGCTTTTTCAAACCGGAAGGCCGCATTGTTGATACCGGTAATGGCGGCGTGTCGCATACGGAAGGTCAGGGTTTTGCCATGCTGATGGCGGTGGCCAACGACGATAAAGCCACGTTCGATAAGCTCTGGCAATGGACAGACAGTCAGCTGAAGAACAAAGAAAATGGTCTGTTTTACTGGCGCTATAATCCCGCAGAGTCCAACCCGGTCGCCGACAAAAACAACGCTGCAGATGGCGACGTGCTGATTGCCTGGGCGTTACTGAAAGCCGACGCCCGCTGGCATGACAAACGCTACAGCGCCGCATCGGATGCAATTACAAAAGCACTGATTGACCACAGCGTGATCCGCTATGCCGGTTACCGCGTAATGCTGCCCGGCGTCCAGGGGTTTAAGCTTGAGGGTGAAGTGGTCCTCAATCCTTCCTATTTCGTGTTTCCGGCCTGGCAGGCCTTCTCCAGACGCAGTCATTTGCCGGTCTGGCGCGATTTGATTAAGGACGGGAAACGCCTGCTGGGGAAAATGGGTTCGGGTAAAGCGAATCTGCCCACTGACTGGGTTTCACTGGCATCAGGTGGCAAGCTGGCTCCTGCAAAAGGCTGGCCACCGCGAATGAGCTATGACGCGATTCGTGTTCCGCTGTACATTGCCTGGTCTGATAAGCAAAGCCCGCTGCTGACGCCGTGGAAGGCCTGGTTCGGACAGTTCCCCCGGGAACAAACGCCCGCCTGGGTTAACGTCGCGACCAACGAATATGCGCCCTACATGATGGAAGGCGGCCTGCTGGCTGTACGTGATTTCACGATGGGGCAGTCTTCCGGTGAACCTGAAATCACCGCTAAAGACGACTACTATTCGGCAAGTCTGAAAATGCTGGTGTGGATCGCCCAGCAATAATGTCGACATTGCCCCTCTCCCCGATGGGGAGAGGGACGTCATACCGTGTTACTGCGGATACGGTACCCAATCCCCGCCGTTCAGGCGAACGTAAGGTTTGTTTTGATATTGAATGACGACCGCGTTAGCGTTCTCTGAGACTTCTGCCGTTTGCGGCAGTTTGCTGGTGAGCTGATCCCAGTTCACGCTATCCTCCACAAACAGCTTCCCGTCAACGGCGCGGGCAACCAGTTCTGAGATCGCCAGATAGCTGGTTGGCTGTGTAATCTCAATCGGTGCGCCCTGATGCGGTGCCTTCATCCCAAAGAATTTAATGCCTGCAGGTACGTTGGTGATGGACGGGCTTGGGATATCACGCAGACCCGACACCTGCATTCTGTCACCTTTCAGCGCACCACCGTGCTCAGGCACTACAACCACCATCACTTTACGGCCTGATTTTTCCAGCTCCGTGAAGAACGCGTCCAGCTCGTCAAAGAACTTCTGCGCACGCACTTTATAATCAGCCGTTTTGCTCACGCCCGGGAAATGGTTACCGTCGTGGAGCGGCAGGGTGTTAAAGAACGTCGCGCTGCGCGGATTACTGTCTTTTTCGATGGTCTGCAGCCAGCGCTGCAGGACGGCAGTATCGTCATAAACGGGCGAACCGTCGAAGCCCAGCAGAGAGACAGGAAGACCGGTTTGATCCATCAGCGGTGCCTGCATGCCGCCCTGTTCACGCACCTCTTTCAGGAAGTTACCGAACTGGCCGTTATGCCCCAGCATCAGGTGCTGCGTGAAGCCCAGCTTTGCGAGGTTATCGAACAGATAACACTGGTTGCCGGCGGGTTGATACAGGTTTTTATGCGATGTCTGACCGCAGCTTGCACGCAGCAGGCGGATCGCCGCCGGGCCGCTGTACGAGGTGGCAGAGTTGAAATCTTTAAACTGAATATCGAAGTGTGACCACAGCGGATGAGACATCAAACCGGCGGCGTCCACGTCGGCCCAGGAGAGAGAGCAGATGTTGATCACCAGCAGTTCAAACGGCTGAGCATCCGCCGGCAGCGCATCCGGGAATTTAGTCTGTCGCTTGTCTTCCGCGGTATAGAAACTGGAGAGCCAGGCGTTCAGGTTGGTTGAGGTCGGCGGTGCGGTCTGGGTTGGGATATCGCCCACCACAGGCGTATCGCCTGCCGTTGTGACGGTTGCCGCCGCGCTTCCCCCTGTGGTAGTCACCGTGGTGGTCGGTTGACCGGCAGGCCACAGCGAAAAGTTCGGCCCAGCCAGCGTCAGCACGTTAAGCCAGATCATAATCGCGACGACAAACACCGTGACGCGGATCCACTGTGACAGGAACAGCCAGGCAACCAGCAGCACAAACACCGCGCCAATCATTTGCCAGTTAATAAAGCGCTCGGTCAGATCGAGGACATAGCTGGCGCTAAAGCCCGCCACCTGCGACCCCTGGCTCATAATGCTGTCCGGCCCCGGTAGCCAGGTATCATGCCAGAACAGCGCAAAGCCGACAGGTATAGCGACCCAGTGGCGCAAGCGATGTAGCCTGATATTCGGCAGCGGCATCAGCAGGAAGGCCATAAACACCAGGTTGAGAAGGGGATGGAAATTCAGATAGCCTGCCCACAGCAGGCCAAACTTCACCAGAAAGTAGAAGTTCCAGCCGGAAAGGCCGCGCCAGTATTGCCAGAGCGGCGAGGGTGACGAAGCGGTATAGGTAGAATTAGTCATGTTTTCGGTCTGCCTTGACGTGTGATGCCCGTGTCAGTGTTCCGGCTGGTTTTACATAGCGAGGTTTAATAAACAGCACTCTGGCCGTATCACGGATACGGCGTATGGAATGGCGCGCATAGTAGCCAAGCGGGAAAAAGATCAGCGCACAGAATATAACCAGTTGAATGATATCGCTGATGTTCATGATGATGCGTTCTCCGCGTTGTCTGTTAATAAGCGAAGGGGCTCCGGAACCCGACGCCAGACGTGTCCATCATGTCTGGCATTGAGGATCGGTTTGGCATCGCTCTTGATTGCGAGCGGTTTGGCCCATTGTTCAGGCTGGAGCGCACGCATCTGCACCAGCTCCGCGCTAATCGTATTATCTTCGAACCAAATCATACGGTTCGAGAAAATATCCCCTGTAGGCAGGGGGAAGATGTGGTTAAGCGCCGTATCGAGATCGTTTACCCGGCAGAAGGACAAAAACAGCACCAGGCGATTGTCGCCAATGGTCATGATGTCCCCTGTACGGTTCGGGCGACATAAGGTGAGAGCCTGTTCAACGCGAATACCCGGTACAGGACGCAGGGCAACCATAACCCCTTTTCCATCAGCAGGTAGAAGCGTGTTGTTCATCATGTTGCCCACGGCGTCGCAGAAGGTATCCCATTTTTGGTACCCACGCAGCTTCATCGGCTGCGTCATGGAGAGCAGCGTGGAAATATCTTCCGGTACGTGGCGGCTAAACTGCTGGCCCTGAACGCTTTCGATAAGCGTCAGGCAGCGTGACAACGGCGCATTCCAGGGAATAACCATATTGGCGCCGCAGCCCAGAAGCAGGCGCTCATCGGTGGCGCGCAGGCTGGTATTATTTTCGCGCACGATAATTTTTAATGCGCTTCCGCGCTGGCGGCGTAAGGTGTGGATTTGCCGTGCCAGCGTCTCAATCTGGTTATTCTGCATCAGCGAGAAAATAAGGGTTGCCGCCTGGGTTGTGCGGGCTTCATGGAAAAGGGCTTCGTTAGATTCAAACAGCGTCCAGTTTTCCGACAGGGCGGGTGCCCCCTCTAAAACCGCGATATGGCTCAGGATGCGTTTTTCATCACTGCGCGGCTGCACCACGGTTTCTTCCTGCTGCGCCAGGTGCCACTCGCCCTCGATATGTTTCAGCGTAAGCTGTTGCCTGGCACTCACGCCTTTTTCATTACACCAGAATGCAATATCGTAGAGATAGCTGCCTGCCTGGTCACGAACGCTTGCCAGGCCGAACAGGGAGCGATATTCGCCCATTAAAAGTGAAAACAGCTTGTCATTATTACTGCCGGGATTGACTATCAATAGCGTGCAATTTTGAAATTTTGCCCATTTATTGATATTTTCCAGCCACGAAAGCAGTTTTTCCGTAGGGATATTTTGCAGAACGTTATTGGCGCATTTAAGAATCACTAAATAGCGATCCGGATCAATAGAGCACTGAACGTCGCGGGTCAAAAAGTATAGACTATCGGCTTCCGATGTCATGGAAAATAATCGCACCGTCTTGGGGCCGCAGTCACTTTCAAGCGTGATAATGTTCTTCGGCTCTTCGCCCATGCTAATGACGGCCACGCGGGAATCCTTATCCTGAGCAGCAATTGTCTGGTTTACCAGACTGATAGCATCTTCATTACGGTCCGTATTAATCCACCAGACTCCTCCGACTGGCATGTGGCTCAATTCGTCCCATAATGACTGGATGCCAATAGAAAATATGGAGTCCACGGTGTCCCTCTTTTCGTCTAATTTATCTGTATCTCAGTTTACTAGCGAAAGCGTAGAAATAAACCTAACATTGAAATTAAAGAACATCAGATTTAGCATGTAAATGAAATTTGTCAGGGCAGGAAGCCCCGCAACTTCTTTAGCGTGCGATTTTCCTTAAAGGGATGGAAAAAGAATGGATAATAACGAACCTGGAACCCCAGTCGACTCGACTCTGGGTTACACATTCCAAAACGATTTTCTGGCGCTGACGCAGGCCTTTTCTTTACCTGAAATAGATTACACCGATATTTCCCAGCGGGAACAGTTGGCCGCGGCTATTAAACGCTGGCCGTTATTAGCTGAATTCGCCCATCAACAATAAGGGAGCCATTGATGGCCATACTCGGATTACAGGGTGTCCGTGGCGGTGTGGGTACCACATCAGTTACCGCGGCGCTGGCGTGGTCATTACAGCTTTTAGGTGAATCGGTGCTGGTTATTGACGCCTGCGCCGATAATTTGTTGCGTATGTCGTTTAACGTCGACTTTTCTCGTGAAGAGGGCTGGGCCCGGGCACTGCTTGATGATAAAGACTGGCAGGATGCAGGGATGCGCTATACCTCCCAGCTTGATCTGCTGCCGTTTGGGCAACTGACCACCACGGAACGCGAGAGTGAAGCCGCGTATCAGCGCCTGTTTTCGCAGTTCACGCTGGCGCTGCAAACCCTGAAAGAAAAGGGACACTACAAGTGGATCCTGCTGGATCTGCCGCACGGCGCCGGCACGCTGACCCGACAGCTTATCGCCCAGTGCGATCATATACTTTCCATCGTCAACGTCGATGCGAACTGCCATATCCGCCTGCATCAGCAGGGGCTGCCTCAGAACGCTCACCTTCTGATTAACGATTTGCGCATTGGCAGCCAGATCCAGGACGATCTCTATCAGGTCTGGCTGCAAAGCCAGCGCCGTCTGCTTCCCATTGTCATCCATCGCGATGAGGGGATGGCGGAATGCCTTGCGTCTAAGCAACCGCTCGGCGAATACCGCAGCGATTCACTGGCGGCAGAAGAGATCCTGACGCTGGCTAACTGGTGTCTGCTGAACTTCGCCAACAGGGCGGAGCATGCAGGGAGTTCTGTATGAGTCGTCTCGCCAGCTGGTTACTCATCCCACCGGTCAGTTCGCGTTTGAGCGAACATTACCGGCATTTCCGCCGGCACGGTGCTTCGGCATTTAGCGCCGCGCTCGGCTGTTTCTGGATGATTCTGGCCTGGATGTTTATTCCACTCGAACACCCGCGCTGGCAGCGCATACGTGCCCGGCACAGTGAGCTGTATCCGCACATTAATCCCAACCGGCCGCGTCCTTTGGATCCGGCGCGCTATCTCATTCAGGCCATCTGGCTGGTGGTCACGTCATCCCGCTCAGAGAAAATAACGCCGCACTGGCGCAGCTTCTCCCGCGTCCAGCAGTTACGTGAGCGCTACCACCAGTGGCTGGACAGACTGCCCAACAGCGTAAGCGATAAGACCAGCCATCTGGATAACCATAAAGAGCTCGGGCATCTTCACCCGGGCCTGCGGCGTTTTATCCTCGGCGTGATCGTCGTGTTCTCGCTCATTCTGGCGCTGGTCTGTATTACGCAACCTTTCAACCCTCTGGCGCAGTTCACCTTCCTGATCCTGCTGTGGGGCGTGGCGCTGTTGGTCCGCCGTATTCCGGGCCGCTTCTCGGCGCTGATGCTGATTGTGTTGTCGTTGACCGTCTCCTGTCGCTACATCTGGTGGCGTTATACCTCAACCCTGAACTGGGACGATCCGGTCAGCCTGGTATGCGGTCTGGTGCTGCTGTTTGCCGAAACCTACGCCTGGATCGTGCTGGTGCTGGGCTATTTCCAGGTCATTTGGCCGCTCAACCGCCAGCCGGTTCCGCTGCCAAAAGACACCGCGCAGTGGCCGTCTGTTGATCTCTTTGTACCGACCTACAACGAAGATCTGAGCGTGGTGAAAAACACCATTTATGCCGCGCTGGGCATCGACTGGCCGAAAGACAAGCTCAAGGTCTGGATCCTGGATGACGGCAACCGTCCGGCGTTCCGCCAGTTCGCAGAGGAGGTCGGCGTCGAGTACATCGCCCGTCCGACTCACGAGCATGCGAAAGCCGGGAACATCAACAACGCGTTGAAGTATGCCACAGGGGAGTTTGTCTCGATCTTTGACTGTGACCACGTGCCGACGCGCTCGTTCCTGCAGATGACCATGGGCTGGTTCCTGAAGGAGAAAGAGCTGGCGATGATGCAGACGCCGCATCACTTCTTCTCGCCGGATCCGTTTGAACGTAACCTTGGCCGCTTCCGCAAAACCCCGAACGAAGGCACCCTGTTCTATGGCCTGGTGCAGGACGGGAACGACATGTGGGATGCCACCTTCTTCTGCGGTTCCTGTGCGGTTATCCGCCGTAAGCCGCTGGATGAAATTGGCGGTATCGCCGTCGAAACGGTCACTGAAGATGCGCACACCTCTCTGCGCCTGCACCGTCGTGGCTATACCTCGGCGTATATGCGTATTCCGCAGGCTGCCGGTCTGGCAACGGAGTCACTGTCGGCGCACATTGGCCAGCGTATTCGCTGGGCGCGCGGCATGGTGCAGATTTTCCGTCTCGATAACCCACTGATAGGGAAAGGACTCAAGCTGGCGCAACGTCTCTGCTACGTCAACGCCATGTTCCACTTCTTATCCGGTATCCCGCGGCTAATCTTCCTGACCGCGCCGCTGGCGTTCCTGCTCCTGCATGCTTATATCATTTACGCCCCGGCGCTGATGATTGCGCTGTTTGTTCTGCCGCACATGATCCACGCGAGCCTGACGAACTCGAAGATACAGGGTAAATATCGCCATTCCTTCTGGAGTGAAATCTACGAAACGGTGCTGGCCTGGTATATCGCGCCGCCGACGATGGTGGCGCTGATTAACCCGCACAAAGGGAAATTTAACGTCACCGCCAAGGGCGGCCTTGTAGAAGAAGAGTACGTCGACTGGGTGATTTCCCGTCCGTATATCTTCCTGGTATTGCTGAATATCGTTGGCGTCATCGCCGGTATCTGGCGTTACTTCTACGGCCCGGAAAACGAAATCCTGACCGTCTTTGTGAGTATGGCCTGGGTCTTCTACAACCTGATTATCCTCGGCGGCGCGGTAGCGGTGTCGGTGGAGAGTAAACAGGTTCGTCGTGCACATCGCGTTGAAATCTGCATGCCTGCGGCGATCGCCCGTGAAGATGGTCATCTCTTCTCCTGTACCGTGCACGACTTCTCTGACGGTGGTCTGGGGATCAAAATCAACGGCCAGGCGAAGGTGTTGGAAGGCCAGAAAGTTAACCTGCTGCTTAAGCGCGGTCAGCAGGAGTATGTCTTCCCGACGCAGGTTGTGCGCGTGGCGGGCAATGAAGTCGGTTTGCAGCTGATGCCGTTGACCAAAAAGCAACATATTGATTTTGTGCAGTGTACGTTTGCCCGCGCGGACACGTGGGCTCTCTGGCAGGACAGCTTCCCGGAAGATAAACCTCTGGAAAGCCTGCTGGATATTCTGAAGCTGGGGTTCCGTGGCTATCGTCACCTTGCAGAATTCGCCCCGTCGTCGGTGAAATTAATTTTCCGGTCACTTACTTCGCTGGTTTCCTGGGTCGTGTCGTTCATTCCTCGTCGTCCTGAGCGGGATGAGGCGAAGCAGGCGGACCCGGTTATGGCTCAACAATGATGATAACGCGATGAAAACAAAACTTTCCTGGTTATGTGCAGTGGCAATGGGGATGAATGTCCTCCCCGCAACAATGGCTAACGCAGCTCCTGGTAACGCAGCGGCAACGCCTGCGCCAACGGTACCTGTCGTGGCGCAGGCAACCGATCCGGTTGTCACCGCGGCACCTGGTCAAACAGAAAATATCATGCCGAACCAGCCAACGGAGGGGAACACCCTGCTGGCAGACGGCCAGGTCATCGGGCAGGTGATGCCTGGCGTCCGGGGGGCGAATGCGCCCGTCGTTGCGGACAATGCGCCGTCGCGGGACGTGAAGCTGACCTTCGCGCAAATTGCACCGCCTCCGGGCAGTATGGTGCTGCGCGGCATCAACCCTAACGGCGGCATTGAGTTTGGCATGCGCAGCGATGAGGTCGTCTCCAATGCGGTGCTGAACCTGGAATATACGCCGTCGCCATCTCTGCTGCCGACGCAGTCTCAGCTGAAGGTCTACCTGAATGATGAGCTGATGGACGTACTGCCGGTCACCAAAGAGCAGCTGGGTAAGAAAACCCTGGCTCAGGTGCCGATCAACCCGCTGTTCATCACCGACTTTAACCGTATCCGTCTGGAATTTGTCGGCCACTACCGCGATGTCTGCGAAAACCCTGCCAGCAACACGCTGTGGATGGACGTCGGGCGTAACTCCTCGCTGCAGATGACCTACCAGTCGCTGGCGCTGAAAAACGATCTCTCGGCATTCCCGGTTCCGTTCTTTGATCCGCGTGATAACCGTCCGCTCACGCTGCCGATGGTGTTTGCATCATCCCCGGACGTGACCGAGCAGCTGGCGGCCACCATTGTGGCGTCCTGGTTTGGTTCACGTGCTGGCTGGCGTGGACAGAGCTTCCCGGCGATGTATGACAAACTGCCGGACAGAAATGCCATTGTGTTTGCGACCAACGCGAAACGCCCGGCCTTCCTGCGCGATCATCCGGACGTCAAAGCGCCGACCGTTGAGATGATAAGCCATCCGGAAAACCCGTACGTGAAGCTGCTGGTGGTCTTTGGCCGCGACGATAAAGATCTGGTGCAGGCCGCAAAAGCCATTGCCCAGGGCAACGTCCTTTTCCGCGATGACAGCGTGGTGGTGGATGAGGTCAAACCGCTGCTGGCGCGTAAACCTTATGATGCGCCAAACTGGGTGCGTACCGACCGTGCGGTGACATTTGGCGAGCTGAAAACCTATGAAGAACAGCTGCAGGCGACGGGGCTTGAGCCAGCGCCGATTAGCCTGTCACTGAATCTGCCGCCGGATCTGTACCTGCTGCGTACCAACGGCATTGATATCAATCTGAACTACCGTTATACCGCGCCAGCGACCAAAGACAGCTCGCGCATGGATATCAGCCTGAACAACCAGTTCCTGCAGTCGTTCAGCCTGCAAAGCACGCAGGATACTAACCGCCTGATGCTTCGCCTGCCGGTGTTGCAGGGGCTGCTGGACGGTAAAACGGATGTCTCCATCCCGGCGCTGAAGCTGGGCGCGATAAACCAGCTGCGCTTTGACTTCCAGTACATGAACCCGATGCCTGGCGGCTCGGCGGAAAACTGCATCACCTTCCAGCCCGTACAGAACCACGTTGTGATTGGCGATGAGTCGACCATCGACTTCTCGAAGTACTATCACTTCCTGGCGATGCCGGATCTGCGCGCCTTTGCTAACGCGGGCTTCCCGTTCAGCCGCATGGCCGATCTCTCTGAGTCCATCGTTGTGATGCCAAAAGCGCCAAGCGAAGGGCAGGTCACGACCCTGCTGGATACCATGGCGACCGTTGGGGGGCAGACGGGATTACCGGCGATTAACGTCACGTTGACGGACGATGGCAGTCAGATCCAGAACAAAGACGCTGACATCATGGTGATCGGTACCATTCCGGATAAGCTGAAGGATGACAAACGTATCGACCTGCTGGTGAAAGCGGCCCAGTCCTGGGTTAACACGCCGCTGCGTCAGACCGAGTTCCCGAGCATTATGCCGGATATGAACGACCGTCAGGCCAGCGCGCAGACGACCGTAACGTCTCAGGGGGCAATGGCCGCGGTGGTGGGCTTCCAGTCACCTTACAACGAACAGCGTAGCGTGGTGGCTCTCCTGGCGGACAGCCCGCGCGGGTATGAACTGCTCAATACGGCCATGAACGACAGCGGTAAACGTGCCGCGATGTTTGGTTCCGTTTCGGTGATCCGTGAGTCCGGCGTCAATAGCCTGCGCGTGGGCGACGTGTACTACGTGGGCCATCTGCCGTGGTTCGAACGCCTGTGGTATGCGCTGGCTAACCATCCGGTTCTGCTCGCCATCCTGGCGGCGGTCAGCGTGGTCTTGCTGGCATGGGTGCTGTGGCGTCTGCTGCGTATCATCAGCCGTCGTCGCCTGAACCCGGATGAGTAAGATGTGATGAAAGCCTTTCGCTGGTGTGCATTAGCAGCGTTGATGCTGGCGGCGCTTCCTCTTCGCGCCGCCTGTACCTGGCCTGCCTGGGAGCAGTTTAAAAAGGATTACATCAGTGAGGGCGGGCGCGTTATCGATCCCAGCGACACGCGCAAAATAACGACCTCGGAAGGGCAAAGTTACGCCCTGTTCTTTGCCCTTGCGGCGAACGATCGCCGCGCGTTTGACCAGCTGCTGACCTGGACGCGCGATAATCTTGCCAGCGGTAATCTCAACGACCATCTGCCAGCCTGGCTATGGGGCCAGAAAGATAAAGAGACGTGGGCGGTGATTGATACCAACTCAGCCTCTGACGCCGATGTCTGGATCGCCTGGTCTCTGCTCGAAGCGGGTCGGTTGTGGAAACATCCGGACTATACCCGCACGGGTAAGGTGCTGCTGAAACGTATTGTCAGCGAGGAAGTGGTGAAAGTCCCGGGGCTCGGCGCAATGCTGCTTCCCGGCAAAGTCGGCTTTGCCGATGAAAACGTATGGCGTTTTAACCCCAGCTATCTTCCGCCGCAGTTAGCGAGTTATTTCACGCGTTTTGGTACTCCGTGGACCCAGCTTCGTGAAACCAATCAGCGTCTGCTGCTGGAGAGCGCGCCGAAAGGCTTTTCGCCGGACTGGGTGCAGTATCAGAAAAATAAAGGCTGGCGGTTACAGCAGGATAAATCGCTGGTGGGCGGCTATGACGCCATTCGCGTTTATCTCTGGGTGGGAATGATGAGTGATAAAGATCCTCAGAAAGCCCGGCTTCTGACGCGCTTCCAGCCGATGGCGGCAAAGACAATGAAACGGGGTGTGCCGCCGGAGAAAGTGGATGTGGTCATGGGTAAACGCACCGGGAATGGTCCGGTCGGGTTCTCTGCCGCCATGCTGCCGTTTTTACAACAACGTGATTCCCAGGCGGTTCAGCGCCAGCGCGTTGCAGACCATTTTCCCGATAATAATGCCTATTACAGCTACGTGCTGACTCTCTTTGGGCAAGGATGGGATCAGCATCGTTTTCGCTTCACCGCAAAAGGTGAATTAATACCGGATTGGGGCCAGGAATGCGCAAGTTCACAGTAAATCTACTCACTTTATCGCTTGGCCTGGCGCTTATGCCGATGGTTGAGGCCGCCAACTCTCCGCAGCAGAAACAGCTGCTGGAACAGGTTCGGCTGGGCGAATCGACACAGCGTGAGGATTTGGTTCGTCAGTCGCTTTATCGTCTTGAGCTGATTGACCCGAACAACCCTGACGTCATTGCCGCACGCTTTCGCTACCTGCTGCGCCAGGGCGATAACGCCGGCGCGCAAAAAGAGCTGGATCGTCTGAAAGGGATCGCGCCGGGCTCGAGTGCATACCAGTCATCACGCAACACGATGCTGCTGTCCACGCCGGATGGCCGCCAGCAGCTCCAGCAGGCGCGTTTGCTCGCCACAACGGGACACACGCAGGAGGCGATTGCAGCCTATGACAAGCTGTTTGACGGCAACCCGCCGGGTGGCGACGTGGCGACGGAATACTGGAATGTGGTCGCGAAAGACCCTGCTCGCCGGAATGCGGCCATTAACCAGCTCAAGAAAATAAATACCAGCAGCCCCGGAAATACGCAGCTGCAGGCGACGCTGACCCAGCTTTTGTTCCAGAGCGGACGCCGTGATGAAGGCTTTGCGGTATTGCAGGAGATGGCTAAATCGACCAACGGGCGCAGCCAGGCGTCTGATATGTGGTATGACCAAATCAAAGGCCAGCCTGCCAGCAGCGCCAGCGTCAGCGCGCTGCAAAAATACCTGAGCGTATTCAGTGACGGCGATAGCGTCGCGGCGGCGCGTGCGCAGCTCGAAGAACAGCAAAAACAGCTCGCTGACCCGGCGTTCCGCGCGAAAGCGGAAGGGCTGGCGGCGGTGGATGCCGGGCAGGGGAGTAAGGCGGTGGCTGAGCTGCAAAAAGCCGTCAGCGCCAACCATGCCGACAGTGAAGCGGTGGGTGCCCTTGGTCAGGCTTATTCCCAGAAAGGCGACCGCGCCCGCGCGGTGGCGCAGTTTGAAAAGGCGATTGCCCTCGATCCCCAGAGCGATAACCGGGGTAAATGGGACAGTCTGCTGAAGGTCAACCGCTACTGGCTGCTGATCCAGCAGGGCGATGCGGCGCTGAAGGCGAATAACCCTGCGCAGGCGGAGCGTTACTATCAGCAGGCGCGCGGTATCGACAATACCGACAGTTATGCCGTGCTGGGGCTGGGAGATGCCGCCGCGGCGCGTAAAGATAACGACGCGGCGGAACGTTACTATCGCCAGGCGCTGCGTATGGACAGCGGTAACAGCAATGCGGTCCGCGGCCTGACCAATATTTACCGCGCGCAGTCCCCGGAGAAGGCCTCGCAGTTTATCCAGTCTCTCTCCGCCAGCCAGCGCCGGAGCATTGATGATATTGAGCGCAGCCTGACCAACGAGCAGCTCTCCGCTCAGGCAGAACAGCTGGAGAATCAGGGGAAATACGCCCAGGCGGCAGAGATTCAGCGTCGTCGTCTGGCACTCTCTCCCGGCGACGTGTGGATAACCTATCGTCTCTCGCGCGATCTCTACAGCGCGGGTCAGCGCAGCCAGGCGGATACCCTGATGCGTCAGCTTGCCAGCCAGAAACCGTCCGACCCGGATCAGGTGTATGCCAATGGGCTCTATCTTTCCGGTAACGATCAGGACCGCGCCGCGCTGGCGCATCTGGACACGCTGCCGCGCAGCCAGTGGAACGGCAATATTCAGGAGCTTGCCGACCGCCTGCAAAGCAACCAGGTGCTGGAAACCGCCAACCGTCTGCGCGACAGCGGCAAAGAGCAGGAGGCGGAAAACCTTCTGCGTCAGCAGCCAACCTCCACCCGCATCGACCTGACGCTGGCGGACTGGGCGCAGCAGCGTGGCGATCTGGCGTCGGCGAAAACGACGTACAGCGCCGTTCTGCAGCGTGAACCGCAGAACGAAGACGCGATCCTTGGCCTGACCGAGATTTACAGCGCGCAGGGCGACAAAGATTCCGCGCGCGCAGAGCTGGCGAAATTGCCCGCCGCGCAAAACGGCCAGCCGCTGTCGCTCAACATGCAGCGCCGGATCGCGATGGCGCAGGCAGGCCTGGGCGATTCTGCTGCCGCAGAACAGACCTTCAACAACATCATTCCGCAGGCTAAATCGCAGCCCGGCTCCATGGAAAACGCGCTGGTATTACGTGATGCCGCGCGTTTCCAGGCGCAAAACGGTCAGCCTCAGCAGGCGCTGGAAACCTATAAAGACGCGATGGTGTCGACGGGCATCACCACGACGCGTCCGGCCGACAACGACAGTTTCACTCGTCTGACGCGTAACGATGAAAAAGACGACTGGCTGAAGCGCGGCGTGCGCAGTGATGCCGGTGACTTGTACCGTCAGCAGGATGTTAACGTCACGCTGCAGCACGACTACTGGGGCTCCAGCGGCACGGGCGGTTATTCGGACCTGAAAGCGCACACCACCATGCTGCAGGTGGATGCCCCGCTGTCTGACGGGCGCATGTTCTTCAGAAGCGATCTGGTCAACATGGACGCCGGTTCATTTGATAACAATAACGGGACCTACGATCCAAAATGGGGGACCTGCTACGAAACGCCGTGTAGCGGCAACACCCATCAGTCCGACAATGGCGCAAGCGTCGCCGTCGGCTGGCAGAATAAAACCTGGGCGATGGATATTGGCACCACGCCAATGGGCTTTGACGTCGTCGACGTGGTGGGCGGTATCAGCTACAGCAGCGATCTGGGCCCCATCGGCTATACCGTTAACGCCCATCGCCGCCCAATCTCCAGCTCCCTGCTGGCGTTCGCCGGGCAAAAAGATACTAACACCGGCACCACCTGGGGCGGCGTACGTGCCACCGGTGGCGGCGTGAGCATGAGCTATGACAAAGGTGAAGCAAACGGCATCTGGTCAAGCCTGAATGCGGAAACGCTGACGGGTAAAAATGTGGAGGATAACTGGCGCGTCTGCTGGATGACGGGTTACTACTACAAGCTCATTAATAAAAACAACGAGCGCCTGACCGTCGGCGTCTCCAATATGCTCTGGCACTACGATAAAGACCTGAGCGGTTATACCCTGGGTCAGGGCGGCTACTACAGCCCGCAGGAGTATGTCTCCTTCGCACTGCCGGTGACCTGGCGTAAACGTACGGAGAACTGGTCCTGGGAGCTGGGTGGCTCGGTGTCCTGGTCTCACTCTAAAATCAAAGACGAACTGCGCTACCCGATCCAGAATCTGATCCCGACCGATGAGCCAGACCGCTATACCGACCGGGGCGCGATGGAAACCGGCAGCAGTTCCTCAGGCACGGGTTATACCGCGCGGGCCATTATCGAACGCCGCGTAACGTCCAACTGGTTTGTGGGCATGGGCGTGGATATTCAGGAAGCGAAAGACTATACCCCAAGCCATGCGCTGATCTATGTGCGCTACTCTGCTGCAGGCTGGCAGGGCGATATGGACTTACCGCCGCAGCCGCTCATCCCTTATGCGGACTGGTAATCGGATTTTCCTTAATCCATTTGTAAGTCTCTCTTAATAGCGAGGCAATCGGGTATACTCAGGCGCGCCAGGTTTACACCCTGGCGCGCCCTGCGCTTCGAGTTTTGTGGAGAGTCATTTTGCGTGTCAGCCGTTCCTTAACAATCAAACAGATGGCGATGGTTTCTGCCGTCACCATGCTGTTTGTACTGCTCTTCTGCGTAATTTTGCTGTTTCATTCCGTACAGCAGAATCGCTATAACACGGCTTCGCAGTTAGAAAGTATCGCGCGCTCGGTGCGCGGCCCGCTCTCTGCCTCTATCCTGAAAGGGGATATTCCCGAAGCGGAAACCATTTTAAAACGCATTCAGCCTGCCGGCGTCGTTAGCCGCGCCGATGTGGTCTTGCCCAACCAGTTTCAGGCGCTGCGGATGAGCTTTATCCCGGAGCGTCCCGTCCCGATGATGGTGATGCGCCTGTTTGAACTGCCGGTGCAAATTTCGCTGCCCGTTTATTCTCTTGAACGCCCTGCCAACCCGCAGCCGCTGGCCTACCTGGTATTACAGGCGGACTCTTACCGCATGTATAAATTCGTCATGAGTTGGGTGGTTACGTTAGTGACCACTTGCTTACTTATGACGCTTATTCTCAGCGTGGCGCTCACCTGGTGCATTAACCGGCTGATTGTTCATCCGCTGCGCCGTATCGCCCGCGAGCTGAATACGCTTGCGCCGCAGGATCAGATGGGACATCAGCTTGAGCTGCCGCGTCTGCATCATGACGATGAGATAGGTATGCTGGTGCGCAGCTACAACCTCAACCAGCAGCGCATCCAGCGTCAACAGGATGAGTTAAACAGCAGCGCCACGCGCTTCCCGGTGTCGGAGCTTCCCAATAAAGCCTTCCTGATGGCGATGCTGGAGCAGACCGTTGCCCGTCAGCAAACCACGGCGCTGATGGTTATCGCCTGTGAAACCCTGCAGGACACGGCTGGCGTGCTTCAGGAGAGCCAGCGCGAAATGCTTCTGCTCACCCTGGTGGAAAAGATCAAATCTGTCCTTGCCCCGCGCATGGTACTGACCCAGGTTAGCGGTTACGACCTGGTGGTGATTGCCAACGGCGTAAAAGAGCCCTGGCATGCAATCACGTTAGGTCAGCAAGTACTCACTGTCATTAATGAGCGGTTGCCCATTCAGGGGATCCAGCTTCGTCCAAGCGCCAGTATCGGGATTGCCATGTTCTATGGCGATCTGACCGCGGAACAGCTTTATCGCCGTGCCTTCTCGGCGGCCTTTACCGCCCGGCGCAAAGGGAAAAATCAGATCCAGTTCTTTGACCCGGAGCAGATGGAAAAGGCGCAGCAGCGCCTGACGGAAGAGAGTGACATTCTGACCGCGCTGGATAACCGCCAGTTTGCCCTCTGGCTTCAGCCGCAGGTGGATCTGTTGACTGGAGAGGTAAAAAGCGCCGAGGCCTTGCTGCGTGTGCATCAGCCGGATGGTTCATGGGAGCTGCCGGAAGGGCTGATTGAGCGCATTGAGTCCTGCGGCCTGATGGTTACCGTCGGCTATTGGGTGCTGGAGGAATCCTGCCGTCAGCTTGCCGCCTGGCAGGAGCGCGGCGTGACGCTGCCGCTGTCGGTCAATTTGTCTGCCCTGCAGCTGATGCACCCGACCATGGTTTCAGAGATGCTGGAGCTAATCCATCGTTACCGAATCAAGCCTGATACGTTAACTCTGGAAGTGACGGAGAGCCGACGCATCGACGACCCTAATCAGGCGGTCGCGATCCTGAAACCGCTGCGTAATGCCGGCATTCGCATCGCGCTGGACGATTTTGGCATGGGGTACGCCGGGCTGCGTCAGCTTCAGCACATGAAAACCCTTCCGGTGGATGTGCTCAAAATTGACAAAGCGTTTGTCGACGGTCTGCCGGGCGATAGCAGCATGGTGCAGGCGATTATCCAGGTGGCGCGCAGTCTCAACCTCCATCTTATTGCCGAAGGGATTGAAACCGAAGCGCAACGCGCCTGGCTGGCAGAGGCGGGCGTGGAGAGCGGGCAGGGCTTCCTTTTTGCCCCTGCTGTTCCTTCGGATGTCTTTGAAGAACGATACCTTTCTGGTGCTGACAATAACGCAAAAGTGTAATTTTGTTGCTGGCTTGTGCGAGCCAGCTCAAAGTTCTTAACATTTGTGTTTCAAATTTGAACTGAGTTTATTTCTGTCCTGTTATGTGGGTGTTATTTTAAAGCCGCAGGTTAACCATAACCTTACAAAACCTGTGGTTTTTCTTCCCAAGGACACCTTATGAAAACCTCACTCTTCAAAAGTCTTTATTTCCAGGTCCTGACAGCCATCGCCATCGGTATTCTGCTGGGTCACTATTACCCTGAACTGGGCGCGCAAATGAAACCGCTTGGCGACGCGTTCGTTAAGCTCATCAAAATGGTCATCGCTCCGGTGATCTTCTGTACCGTCGTGACGGGTATCGCCGGCATGGAAAGCATGAAGGCGGTAGGTCGTACCGGTGCAGTGGCGCTTCTCTATTTTGAAGTGGTCAGTACCCTTGCGCTGATTATTGGTCTGATCATCGTCAACGTGGTGCAGCCGGGCGCGGGGATGAACGTAGACCCGTCAACGCTGG
This sequence comes from Enterobacter sp. 61D5, assembly GCF_034107965.1. Taxonomy (NCBI): domain Bacteria; kingdom Pseudomonadati; phylum Pseudomonadota; class Gammaproteobacteria; order Enterobacterales; family Enterobacteriaceae; genus Enterobacter; species Enterobacter sp. 61D5. The sequence continues at coordinate 147,686 of NZ_JAWNFK010000019.1, read as the reverse complement.
ATGCCAAAGCGGTCGCGGTGTATGCCGAGCAGGCGAAGGATCAGGGCGTGGTGGCCTTCCTGCTGGACGTGATACCGGGCAGCGTCATTGGCGCGTTCGCCAGCGGAAACATCCTGCAGGTGCTGCTGTTCGCCGTGTTGTTTGGCTTTGCCCTGCACCGTCTGGGCAGCAAAGGCCAGCTTATCTTTAATGTGATCGAAAGCTTCTCCCAGGTAATTTTCGGCATCATCAATATGATCATGCGCCTGGCGCCGATAGGTGCTTTCGGTGCGATGGCCTTCACCATCGGTAAGTATGGCGTCGGTACGCTGGTGCAGCTGGGTCAGCTGATTATCTGCTTCTATATCACCTGTATCCTTTTCGTGGTCGTGGTGCTGGGCTCCATCGCCCGCGCGACGGGTTTCAACATCTTCAAATTTATCCGTTACATCCGCGAAGAGCTGCTGATTGTTCTGGGGACCTCCTCTTCAGAATCCGCGCTGCCGCGTATGCTCGACAAGATGGAAAAGCTGGGGTGCCGTAAATCGGTGGTCGGGCTGGTGATCCCGACGGGCTACTCCTTCAACCTGGACGGCACCTCGATATACCTGACGATGGCGGCCGTGTTTATCGCTCAGGCGACCAACAGCCATATGGATATTTTCCATCAGATTACCCTGCTGGTGGTGCTCCTGCTCTCCTCTAAAGGCGCGGCAGGCGTGACGGGCAGTGGCTTTATCGTGCTGGCTGCTACTATTTCCGCTGTGGGTCACCTGCCGGTGGCGGGTCTGGCGTTGATTCTGGGTATTGACCGCTTCATGTCAGAGGCGCGTGCGTTAACCAACCTGGTGGGTAACGGCGTGGCAACGGTGGTGGTGGCGAAATGGGTGAAAGAGCTGGATCACAAAAAGCTCGACGATACTCTGAATAATCGTTCAACTGACAGCAAAAATCCTGGCTTAACCTCTTAATCTTGTCACAAATGCCCGTATTCCCTTGTCGGGATGCGGGCTCCTGCGCATAATAACTGTTCGTACCTGTCATAATTCGACAAGATTTTTTTTGGGTATATTTCACTTCTGACCGTGACGTTTTGCCGAACGCGCGGTCTAATCGACGTGTTTTCATCGTCATCTTTAAGAGTGAAGCGCGTCGCGAAACACTCTTTTTTAACCAGGAATGTTGATCAGGGGTTCACATGCAGGGCACAAAAATTCGACTCTTAACCGGCGGTTTGCTGATGATGGCAGCAGCCAGTTATGTGCAGGCAGATGCGCTCCAGCCAGACCCGGCCTGGCAACAAGGGACATTAGCGAACGGTTTTCAGTGGCAGGTTTTAGCCACTCCGCAACGTCCCAGTGACCGTGTAGAAATCCGTCTGTCCATTAATACCGGTTCCCTCGCGGAAAGCACTCAGCAAACCGGTTTTAGCCATTTTATTCCCCGGCTGGCGCTCACGCAGAGCGGCAGCCTGCAAGCGGTTCAGGTGCGTTCGCTTTGGCAGCAGGCCATCGATCCGAAACGCCCGCTCCCACCGGCAGTGGTCTCGTATGACTACACCATGTTTAACCTGAGCCTGCCAAATAACCGTAACGATCTGCTAAAAGAAGCGCTTACGTATCTCTCCGATGCCTCTGGCAATCTGGCGATTACGCCGGATACCGTCAACTATGCGTTGAGCAACAGCGACATGGTGGCGACCTGGCCCGGGGATACCAAAGAGGGCTGGTGGCGTTACCGCCTGAAGGGCTCGACGCTGCTGGGACATGACCCGGCCGAACCGCTGAAACAGCCGGTAGACGCCGAACAGGTAAAATCGTTCTACCAGAAGTGGTACACCCCGGATGCGATGACGCTGATCGTGGTGGGTAACGTGGACAGCCGCGCGGTGGTGGAGCAGATCAACAAAGCGTTTGGTGATTTGAAAGGCAAGCGTGAAACGCCAGCGCCTGTCCCGACGCTCTCACCGCTGCGTGCAGAGCCTGTCAGCATTATGACGGACGCCGTGCGTCAGGATCGCCTCTCCGTCATGTGGGATAACGCCTGGCAGCCCATCCGCGAGTCCGCGGCGATGTTGCGCTACTGGCGTGCCGATCTGGCGCGTGAAGCGCTGTTCTGGCACGTTCAGCAGACGCTGAGCAAGAACAACGTGAAGAATATCGGTCTTGGCTTTGACTGCCGCGTGCTGTTCCAGCGTGCGCAGTGCGCCATCAACGTTGAGTCGCCGGGCGATAAGCTGAATGCCAATCTGGGCGTAGTCGCGAAAGAGCTGGCAAAAGTGCGTAAAGAGGGGCTTTCCGAAGAGGAATTCAACGCTCTCGTGGCGCAGAAAAAACTCGAGCTGCAGAAGCTGTTTGCAACCTACGCTCGCGCCGATACCGACATTCTGATCAGCCAGCGTATTCGCTCTCTGCAGAACCAGGTGGTGGACATTGCGCCGGAACAGTACCAGAAGCTTCGTCAGGACTTCCTGAACGGCCTGACCGTCGAGATGCTCAATCAGGACCTCCGTCAGCAGCTGTCGCAGGAGATGGCGTTGATCCTCCTGCAGCCGAAGGGCGAGCCGGAATATGACATGAAGGAACTTCAGACGACCTGGGATTCCATTATGGCTACCGCGCCGCAGCCAGTGCAGGCCGCCACGGCCGATGATTTACATCCGGACGCGACGGATATTCCGCAGGGGCAGTAATGCTTAAACATTCCCTCTCCCTGTGGGAGAGGGTTAGGGTGAGGGCATCAGCCCGCACCTTACTTAAACAGGCATCGCCTCGCGCGGAATAATCGCCCCGCGATACTGAATCACCGTGCTGGCCGTCAGGTGCCCACGCTGTGCCGCCGCTTCCGGCGTTCCACCCGTCAGCCGTACTGCCAGATAGCCCGCGCTGAATGAATCACCGGCCGCCGTGGTATCAATCACTTTCTCTTTGGCAAGCTTCACCGCCGGAACGTTAACCAGCGCTTCACCCGCCACCGCGACCAGGCATGAATCCGCCCCGCGCTTAATCACCACTTCGCTCACGCCTGCCGCCTGCGTGCGTGCAATCACGTCCTCTACCGGTTTCTCACCCCACAGGGCGTCTTCATCGTCGAGCGTGAGGAAGGCGATGTCGGTGCACTGCAGCATCTGCTGATAGACCTGCTGCGTCTCTTCGCGGCTGGCCCACAGGCGCGGGCGATAGTTGTTATCGAAAATAACCTTACCGCCGTTTGTACGGCATTTGCGCAGCAGCGAGAGCAGCTTTTCACGGCTGGTGGGGCTTAAAATCGCCAGGCTGATCCCGCTCAGATAGAGATAGTCAAATGTCGCCAGTTCTTCGCAGATTGCCGCGGCCGCGTCGCTCTCCAGCCAGAATTTGGCCGCGGCTTCGTTACGCCAGTAATAAAACGTGCGTTCGCCGGTGCTGTCGGTTTCGATGTAGTAAAGCCCCGGGAGGCGGTTTTCCATACGCTGAATCAGCGACGTTCCAACATGTTCACTCTGCCAGGCCTCCAGCATTTGCTGGCTAAAGCTGTCCGTACCCAGGGCGGTAACGTAGTTCACGGTAAGCGCGTCAGGTGCGACCTGACGGGCAATATAAACGGACGTGTTTAACGTATCGCCACCAAATCCGCGGCTGACTTCAGCGCCTTTTTGTGACAGTTCAATCATGCATTCGCCAATCACGGCAATTTTTTTGGACATAGTCGTGAACCTGAACAGAAGAATTATCAGCAGTGTGCGCTGAGTGAATTAACTGGTCAACTATATTAAAACAACGTTCCATTATTTTATTTGAGCCAGCGCGTGTTCCCGCGCATTTCTGTCATCTTAATTTCATTTTCCCGGTGAATTGAACATAAAGTTCTCAATTGTCGCGCCGATAATCCTGTGACGAGTCCAGAAAGGCTATCCCAACAACAGGACATCTGAAATGAAGTCAGAGCAGGTTATCCAGCGGCTGAGCACTACGCCTGAGGCAAGTATCGAGAACTTGCAGGAGCATCGCTACTGGCTGCAATGCGAGCGTGCGTACACCTATCAGCCGATCTACCGAACAGATGGTCGACTGATGGCAATTGAAATTTTGACCGTCGTTACGCACCCCTCAAACCCTACTCAGCGCATCGCGCCGGATCGCTATTTTGCCGAAGTTGCCGTTCGCCAGCGTCTGGACGTGCTGGAAGAACAGCTTCGTATGCTGGCGACGAAGCAGCCCTTTTTCGAACAGCACGATATCCTCGCCTCGGTGAACGTCGATGGCCCAACCCTGCTGGCGCTGCGCCAGAACGCAAAATTGCAGGAGCTGATCGCCACCCTGCCGTGGATGCGCTTTGAGCTGGTGGAGCATGTCCGTCTGCCGCAGGATTCCTCGTTTGCTTCGATATGCGAATACGGCCCGCTGTGGCTGGATGACTTTGGCACCGGCATGGCGAACTTCTCCGCCCTGAGTGAGGTGCGCTACGACTACATTAAAGTGGCCCGCGACCTGTTCATTATGCTGCGTCAGACCCCGGAAGGACGGAATCTGTTTACGCTGTTATTACAGCTGATGAACCGCTATTGCCAGGGCGTGATTGTTGAAGGCGTGGAAACGCTGGAAGAGTGGCGTGATGTGCAAAACTCTCCCGCAGCGGCGGCGCAAGGCTATTATCTCTCTCGCCCGGTGCCTATGGATCGCCTCGATAACGTTATAACGACCCTCTGATAAGCCCGCTTCCCTTTGTCTGGACTATAGTTTTACAGAACAGGTCATCAGGAAAGGGGATAAAAATGACAAGAACAACCAGGGTAATCTCCTGGACAGCAGGGATTTTCTTGTTGTTGATCGTTGTCGTCGCCATCATTATTGCGACGTTTGACTGGAACCGTCTCAAGCCGACCATCAACCAGAAAGTCTCAACCGAACTGAACCGCCCCTTCGCCATACGCGGTGATTTAGGGGTGGTATGGGAGCGTCAGAAAGAGGAGCCCGGCTGGCGAAGCTGGATCCCCTGGCCACACGTCCATGCCGACGACATCATTCTCGGCAACCCGCCGGATATCCCGGACGTCACCATGGTCCACCTGCCGCGCGCGGAAGCCACGCTAGCGCCGTTAGCGCTTCTGACCAAAACAGTTTATCTGCCGTGGATCAAACTTCAGCAGCCCGATGCGCGTCTGATCCGACTCTCAGAAAAAAACAACAACTGGACCTTTAACCTTGCCAGCGATGGCGAAAAAGATCCGAATGCCCAGCCTTCCTCCTGGTCATTCCGTCTCGACAATATTCTTTTCGATCGCGGACGGATCGCCATCGACGATAAGGTCAGCAGGGCGGATGTGGAGATCCTGGTCGATCCGCTGGGCAAACCGCTGCCGTTTAGCGAGGTCACGGGCACGAAAGCGAAAGGTGACGTGGCAAGCGTGGGTGACTATGTCTTCGGCCTGACGGCAAAAGGGCGCTACAACGGCCAGCCGCTGAGCGGAAAAGGGAAAATAGGCGGCATGCTGGCGCTACGGAGCGAAGGTACGCCGTTCCCGGTGCAGGCGGACTTCCGTTCCGGTAACACCCGCGTGGCGTTCGTGGGCACGGTCAACGACCCGATGAATATGGGAGGCGTCGACCTTCAGCTTAAATTTGCCGGCGATTCGCTGGGCGAGCTGTATGACCTGACCGGCGTACTGCTGCCGGATACCCCGCCGTTCGAAACGGACGGGCATCTGGTCGCCAAAATTGATACCGAAAAATCATCCGTTTTTGACTACCGGGATTTTAACGGCCGCATCGGCGACAGCGACATCCACGGCACGCTGACCTACACCACCGGAAAACCGAGGCCGAAGCTGGAAGGGGATGTTGAGTCCCGTCAGCTGCGTCTGGCCGATCTTGGTCCGCTGATTGGCGTGGATTCGGGCAAAGGTACTAAGTCGAAAGAGGTCAAAAAGGACGTTCAGCCTGCGGGTAAAGTACTGCCTTACGATCGCTTCGAAACCGACAAATGGGACGTGATGGATGCGGATGTACGCTTCAAAGGCGGAAAAATTGAGCATGGCAGTACGCTGCCGATCAGCAATCTTTCGACCCATATCCTTCTCAAAAACGCCGACCTGCGCCTGCAGCCGCTGAAGTTCGGCATGGCGGGGGGGACGATTTCCTCGAACATTCACCTGGAAGGCGATAAGAAGCCGATGCAGGGACGGGCGGAGATCCAGGCGCGTCGATTGAAGCTTAAAGAGCTGATGCCGAACGTAGAGCTGATGCAGAAAACCCTCGGTGAAATGAACGGTAATGCCGATATTCGCGGCGTGGGGAACTCGGTGGCGGCGCTGCTGGGCAGCGGCAACGGGAACCTGAAACTGCTGATGAACGACGGGCTGGTGAGCCGAAACCTGATGGAGATCCTGGGGCTGAACGTCGGTAACTACGTCATCGGGCAAATCTTCGGTGATGACGAGGTGCGGGTGAACTGCGCGGCGGCCAATCTGGATCTGGTTAACGGCGTGGCGCGTCCGCAGATTTTTGCCTTCGACACGGAAAACGCGGTGATTAACGTGACCGGGACCGCCAGCATGGCCTCAGAGCAGCTTGATCTGACGATTGACCCGGAAAGTAAGGGGCTCCGTATCATCACCCTGCGCTCGCCGCTTTACGTGCGCGGAACCTTCAAAAACCCGCAGGCGGGCGTGAAGCCCGGACCGCTGATTGCGCGCGGTGCAGTGGCTGCGGCGCTTGCGACGCTGGTCACCCCAGCCGCAGCCCTGCTGGCGTTGATTTCGCCGTCAGAAGGCGAGGCGAATCAGTGCCGGACTATTTTGTCGCAGATGAAGAAGTAGCTCCCGTTCGCCCTCTCCCTGTGGGAGAGGGCCGGGTGAGGGCATCAGGCCGCAGTGAATTACAGAGCCTGGTGCTTCGTCTCGTGCGTCAGCAGCAGCGCAATCAGCGTCAGCGCCGCCATGGCCGCCAGATAGACGCCCACATAGAACAGACCATAGTTCGCCTGAAGCCAGGTGGCGATATACGGCGCAACGGACGCGCCCAGAATAGACGAGACGTTGTAGGAGAACGACGCACCGGTATAACGCACTTCCGTCGGGAACAGCTCAGGCAGCAGCGCGCCCATCGGGCCGAAGGTCAACCCCATCAGGCTCAGGCCAATCAGCAGATAGGCCATCACCAGCGCCGGGCTACCTGAACCCAGCAGCGGCGGGAAGACGAACAGGGCAAACAGAACGATCAGCGTGGTGATCGTAATCATGCTCGCACGACGACCGAATTTATCCGCAAGCAGTCCCGCAATAGGAACCATCACGCCAAACCCGATCACCGCCATCATCAGCATCCACAGCACTTCGTTACGCGGCAGCCCCAGGCCAACCGGCGCGGCGGCGGTACTGAACGTCATGGAGTAGACGGTCATGATGTAGAACAGCGTATAGGTTGCCAGCATGATAAACGTGCCCAGCACGGTCACGCGGACGTGTTTGGTCAGCAGCGTACCCAGCGGCACTTTCACCTGCTTGTTCGCCGCGGCCACTTTCGCAAAAACTGGGGTCTCATGCAGCGAAACGCGCACATACAGGCCAATCAGTACCAGGACGGCTGAGAAGATAAACGGAATACGCCAGCCCCAGCTCATGAACTGTTCATCCGTCAGCAGCCAGGAGAGCAGCAGGAACGTCCCGTTGGCAAAGAAGAAGCCAATCGGTGCGCCCAGCTGCGGGAATGAACCGTACAGCGCGCGCTTGCGCGCCGGGGCGTTCTCGGTGGCCAGCAGCGCCGCGCCGCCCCATTCACCGCCCAGTCCCAGACCCTGACCAAAACGCGCCAGCGCCAGCAGGACCGGCGCCAGAATGCCGATGGTTTCATAGGTCGGCAGCAGACCGATGGCTACGGTGGAGATGCCCATCGTCAGCAGTGAGGCCACCAGGGTGACTTTTCGGCCAATGCGATCGCCAAAGTGTCCAAACAGCGCAGAGCCAATCGGACGCGCAACAAACGCGATAGCAAAGGTCGCCAGAGACTGCAGCGTGGCCGCCGTCGGATCGCCCTGCGGGAAGAAAATGTGCGGGAAGACGATGACCGCCGCGGTGGCATAAATATAAAAGTCGAAGAACTCAATGGCGGTGCCAATCAGCGAGGCGACGACAACTTTATTGCGTGAATTTACCGGAACGTTTTCCGTTTCTGAGTCGAGTGTGGTGGCGGTTGCTTGCATAATATTTTCTTATTTTTGTCGAACGAAAGGCCATATTACGCACAGCAAAAGCGACATTTCAATCTGTAACAAAGCCGTGTGCTGGTGATAAAAGCAACAAAAAGCGAATAATTTTCAGGCCAGCGAAAAGACGTCTATGAAATGCTTCACAGATTTTAAATATCAGTCCATTAAACTGGTTTTTGGTTAAATAAAAGTTACTAACTGGATTTATATGCTGAAATGATGAATCGGGCTGAAATTTCAGCCCGAGAGCGGGGCTAGCGGTGTGTTTTACCGGGCATTCGCGTGTCGCCTTTGTACTCGGCGGTGGCAATCCATGCCGCGCAGAACAGGGTCAGGCGGGCGAAGAAGTAGAAGAAGGCCATCAGTCCCAGCACCGAGCCAAACGCCGCGCCAGAAGGAGATTTAACCAGTGACGGTAAGGTGTAAGTCATCACGATTTTGATCGCCTCAAAGCCGATCGCCGCAATCAACGTGCCGCGGATCAGCGCCTTCTTGTGCGGACGATGGCGGGGCAAGCGCCAGAAGATCCAGAAGAACAGCAGGTAGTTGGCGAAGATGGAAATGGCCAGCCCAATGCCGCGCCAGGCGGGCTTCAGCCATTCGATGTAATCAAGATAGAGCGCGGAGATGATCATCTGCTGCGCCGAGCCCGCCACGGAGGTAATGGAAAGCGTCACGATGAGCGCGACGAGCAGCCCAATCAGCGAAACAAAATCGCGGAGATACTTCACCCAGATTTTCTCCTGGTCCTGCGGCTTACGCTCCCAGACGTCGCGCGACTGGGCGCGAATGGCCTCGCGCAGGTTGCCCATCCAGTTAATGCCGGAGTAAAGGGCAATCAGCAAACCGACGATGCCGACGGTGGTACGCTGCTGAACGGCGGTATTGATGGTGCTCTTGAGCGTGCTGGCAAGGGTCGGGTCACTGACGTTATTCAGGATCTTATTGAAGATATCCTGCAGGAGCGTAGGGTGCGACGCGAGCACAAAACCGGCTGCCGCAAACGACACCATCAGGATAGGGATCATCGACAGGAAGGAAAAATAGGTGATGGCGGCACCAAACTGGTTTCCCATGCGGTCATTAAAGCGCTCGGTCGCGCGTATCAGATGCGCAACCATGGGAAACTGCTGAATTCTCGCGGCGATGCCGGTGACAGTCCCCAGCGCTTTGCTGGCGGTGCCTGGCGTTTTGGCCTCTTCGGGCCCGGTTTCCATCTTTTTGACTGGCTCATACTCTAAATGTTGGGTGGGTCGTTGCGGGTTGTTTTCCGGCGTCACGCGCATTTTCCTTTTCGTTGAGCTGGATGTGTTTTTGAATTATAGCTTGCGGCTAGTCCACGTAAGCTTTTGTGAGTTCGGTAAGCCACTCCATGAATAGATGCACCCGGCGAGAGAGGTTGCGGCGGTGAGGGTAAATCAGGGAGACAGGCATTGCTTCGGCCCGGTATTGCGGGAGGATCTCAATCAGTTTCTTCGCGCGCAGTAAATCGCGCACCCCAACCCGCGGAACCTGAATAATGCCCAGCCCGGCGAGACAGGCAGCCTGGTAAGTTTCCGTGCTGTTGACGGTTAACACCCCGCCCGTTTTTATCCACTGCGTCGCACTGCCGTTATAAAACTCAAAGCCCTGCGGACGGGTTCCCAGCATCGCAGCGTAGTGGATCACGGCGTGCGAGCCTAAATCGTCCAGGGTTTCCGGATAGCCAAATCGCGCCAGATAATCCGGGCTGGCGCAGTTAATCACCGACAGCTTGCCCAGCGGACGGGCAATCAGCCCTGAATCCTTCAATGTGCCGACGCGCACCACGCAATCAAACCCTTCGCGGATCACATCCACCAGACGATCGCTGCTGCTGAGCTCCAGTTCAATGCCCGGGTAGTGCTGCAGAAAAGCAGGCAGTTTGGGGATGACTAAATTTCGAGCAACGCCGACGGGCATATCCACGCGGAGCCGACCGCTGATGCTGGAGGGATCGTGCTGAAACATACCGTCGAGTTCATCAAGGTTTGCCAGCAGATCTTTTGCCCGTTCGTAATAGACCATGCCGTCCTGCGTCAGGCTGACGCGGCGCGTGGTGCGGTGCAATAGCTGGGTGCCAAGCCGGTTTTCCAGAGCCTGAATTTGCCGCGAGACGCTGCCTTTTGGCAGGGTTAATGTTTCGGCCGCGCGGGAAAAACTTTCCAGTTCCGCGACGCGGACGAACAACTGCATTGCGTGAATTTTATCCATAGGGGAAGCTCATTGTTGTTTCTGGTGAAACAGTGAAGCGTTTTAACCCATCTTTATTGATTTTCTATCACCTAATAAGCTCTTTCTCAATCTCCTTAACAGCCAAAACGAGGTTTATGATGAGTGAACGTATCGCATTAGTGACGGGTGGTAGCCGTGGTCTGGGCAAAAACGCTGCGTTAAAGCTGGCGGCAGACGGCACGGGAATTGTCCTGACATACAACCGTAGCCAGCAGGAAGCGCTGGATGTTGTGCATGAAATTCAGCAAAAAGGCGTCAACGCAGCGGCATTACAGCTCAACGTCGGTGATATCACGAGTTTTGATCATTTTGCCCGACAGCTTCAGGAAACCCTTAAGACCGTCTGGCAGCGCGAAACCTTTGACTATTTATTGAACAATGCCGGAACGGGTTTATACGCGCCCTATGCCGACACGACGGAGGCTCAGTTTGATGAAGCGCTGAACATTCATTTCAAAGGACCTTTCTTCCTGACCCAGCGCCTGCTGCCGCTGCTTAAAGACGGGGGACGTATCCTCAACGTCTCCAGCGGGCTGGCCCGTTTTACCCAGCCGGGCTCAGGGACCTACGCGGCCATGAAGGGGGCGATGGAAGTGCTGACGCGTTATCAGGCGAAAGAGCTGGGCGCGCGCGGAATTTCCGTCAATATCATTGCGCCGGGCGCTATTGAAACTGACTTTGGCGGCGGACGCGTGCGCGACAACGCGGAGCTGAATCAGCTTCTGGCCTCGCAGACGGCGCTGGGCCGGGTGGGGCTGCCGGACGATATTGGCGATGCCATTGCGGCACTGCTCAGCGATAAATTGGGCTGGATGAACGCGCAACGTATTGAAGTATCAGGCGGTATGTTCCTGTGATACGCGGGCTTAAGGGGAAGGAGCCCCTTAAGGAAACCCTTAGTATGGATGTGTCTGCATACTGACAGTGATAAAGAACACAGGCAGCCATAGCCGATAACCCCTTTTCATCATGATATTTCTCCAGAGACCGACCCGGATGTTTTTTTATTAACGCAACGGCCGCTGAAAATATTTTCAGCGAATGATGTTTGATATTCGTTTCCTCTTAATAGCGACACTAAAGAGGAAACGACGTCCGGGAAATATCTGCTAAAAAGCGGTTGGTCAGGAATTATTATTCAGGTATTCATGCTGTAATAAACCAAATAGCCAGTCATTTTGCCAGCGCCCCGCAAGGTAATAGCTCTCGCGTAATTCACCTTCCAGACGAAAGCGGGCTTTTTCCAGCAGGCGTCTTGACGCGACATTTCCCGCGGTGACGATGGCGGTGAGTCGCCGTATACCGCCTTGATGAAAAGCGTAATCGCAAAGTGCTTTCAGGGATTCAAAGCCGTAACCTTTCCCCTGCGCCTCGGGTGCGAAAAGGAAGCCCACTTCTGCGCAGTCCTCCTCCCGATGAATATACCCGGTAACGCCCAGCGGGGCCTGTGAGGCGGTGTCACGTACGACGAGACAAAGCCAGTGCGCGCTGCCCGGTGCCCATGGGGTCAGGCGCGAATCAAACGCCTCGCGGATCGCCGCGACGGGACGGTCTTCCGCCACAAAGCGCATCACGTCCGGGTGCTGCTGTAGCGCCAGAAAAAAGGGCCAGTCTTGTTCCTGCAGGGGCGAACAGGTCAGGCGAGAGGTAATTAAAACCGGCATTCAGATTCTCCTGAAACATTTTAAATCATTTTAGGGTTGTCACTTTATTTCAACAGAAAGTCAGGTATGGTTAACCGCGTATAAATAAAAAGAATAAAGGGCGTTTCGTGCCCATTTCGGATGTCTTCGTTGTCGCTTAAGGAAAACAATGACTCTCAGCACATCACATCATATTCGCGAACAGTTTGAACACTGTCTGGCGGTCATTCGCCAGGCGTCGGTGGAAATTTTACTCCTTCTGAATGTACATGCTTCTGAGGGCAAAGATCCACGCTGGTTCCTGGAACAACTCGACAGCGCGCGATTAGCTCTGGGCGGCTGGGGAGCCGTTGCGAAAAAACTCAACCTGAATGATGCCGAGATGTCGGAATTTACGCTCCAGCTGCGCCTGCTGCAGCAGCGCGTTCCGCAGTATGAAAGCGGACAGGATGTGAGTGAAAACCAGCTTATTGCGGCGATGCGGTTTGTGACCGCTCTGGAACATCTTCGGCTGCAGCAGCCGCTGTTGACCTACAGCACTGACCTTGCACCGGGAAGCGAACTACAACAGCAGCAGGCGCACAAGCAGGTACGCGCGATTGAGCTGATGATTAAAGGGCTCATCCAGCAGGCCTGGCCCGATCAGGTGCGGCTGAACAACCATCTTAAGACCCTGTTTAACGCTGACCGCGTACGGCGCTGGCTGAAGCTTGGCGAGATCAATGATGTCCTCAGCGGCATGATGTTCAGTGAACTGGCGCAGATGCTGGTGGATAAAAAAGAGTTCAGCCGCTATTACGCTTCGCTGTTCAGCGACCCGTCCATGCTGACGTTGCTGGTTGAACCGCGCAAAACGCTGCAAACCTTCCTCGATGACATTCGGCAAATCCGCAACAGCATTACCGTTCAGAAAACGTTAAGCTCGGCGCAAATCCAGCTGCTGGAAAACTACTATGCGCAGATCGCGCGGCCCGTTCAGCGCGCGTTTGAAGAGGGGAGAACGCGCGTCAATCCGGCCGGATTCATGGCGGTAGATGCCAGCGAATTGCATACCTTCTGGGAAAAGGCGCAGAAAATGGATCGGGTCACCGGTGGGGATCTGTTTGAAGTCCGTGACACCATTGAAAAGCCGACCCAGCGCGCGCCGCGTACCCCCGAACAACGCGAGCAGCTCATTTCCGGTGCGCTATGGGGGGCGGTTGGCGTCATGGTGATTGCTATCGTGGCGGGGGGCTTCTGGCTGGTGACCAGCAGCAAACCGCAGCCTGCAACCGCCAGCGCGGCTGAAGCGGCTTCTCCGCAGGAAATGCGCGAGACGCCTTCTTCGCGCGAAACGCTCACGCGCATGGGGGTCACCTGGGACGAGAATAATTTCCGCTCGGCCATTAACCGCAACGATACCCGCGTGACCCTGCTGTTTTTGCAGGGCGGCATGGACTGGAAGCTCTCCTGGACCGAAGAGGCGATGTCGGCAGGCTATGACGATGTGCTGGAGCTGATGTTACGCTACCGGCAGAACATGGTGGAAGAGAAGCCGTGCCGTCGCTTCATCAACACGCTCAGCCACGCCATGTCGAACGGCGAGTCTCTGACCTCGGTTCGTAAAGAGTATCTCAAAGCTTTCTGCACCGTGCCTGCCGTGGTGAAACGCCAGCAGCACGATCTCGACATGGCCACACGCCGCGCGCAGTCGCAGCCGGATGCCACCACGAAAAAATGGCAGTCCATTCAGACTGCCATTTATGAGGTGATTCGCTGATCTCTTCTCCCTCTCCCTGTGGGAGAGGGCTGGGGTGAGGGCACCAGACCGCACCCCGCTTAAGGCTCCCCATACAACCCAATCAGCCGCCGCACCACGCCGTTCGTCCAGCCGAAACCGTCCTGCAGCGGATACTCACCCCCGCCACCTTCGCGCGGCGTGCTGCTGGCGATGTGGTACTTCTCAATCAGCTTGTGATGCGTCTTATAAAAATGGTTCACCGTATGCAGCCAGCTCCAGGCGATCTCATCGCCCAGCGAGTCGTTGCCGTACTGCTTGAACCCCTGAATCGCCATCCACTGCAGCGGCGCCCAGCCGTTGGGTTTATCCCACTGCTCGCTGGTTTCGTACTCGGTCGCCAGAATTCCGCCCGGGGTCAGCAGCCGCGATTTGACCGCATCAGACAAACGTTCTGCCTGCTCGTGCGTCGCCATTCCAACATACAGCGGCACAATGCTGGCGGCAGAAAACAGAGCCAGCTCTTCGCGTCGCCAGTCGTAATCGCGGTAGCAGCCGCTCTCCTCGTCCCACAGATAGCGGTTCACCGCCGCGCGGCGATCGTTGGCTTTCTGGCGGAACGCCTCTGCCGTCTCTTTATCCCCTTTCGACGCGGAGATATTGGCGATAGCGCTTTCCAGCTTGAACAGGAAGGCGTTCAGATCGATGGGGATAAACTGCGTCGTGCGGATGCTGGCGAGCCGCGACGGATCGCGCAGCCAGCGGGACGAATAATCCCAGCCGGACGCCGCCCCCGCGCGCAGATCGCGGTAAACCTCATTGGGCGGACGACCCGAGTGGCGGGCAGTTTCCACGTCCTCAATCCACGATTCGTCGCGCGGGGTATCACGGTCGTCCCAGTAGCGGTTGAGCAGTGAACCGTCCGGCATGCGCACGGCGCTGCGGTAAGCCTGGTTAAGCAGCAGCGACTCCGCGCCGTCCATCCAGAAGGCGTACTCCATTTTGAGGTGATCCAGATAGCGTTTAGCACCGCGCACGCCGTCCTCCTCGAACAGCTCCACCATCAGGGCAAAGACCGGCGGCTGCGAGCGGCTGAGATAATAGGTGCGGTTGCCGTTGGGGATATGCCCGTAGCGTTCAATCAACCAGGCGAAGTTGTCCGCCATACATTTGAGCAGATCGTTACGGCCGCTCTCAGCCAGCCCCAGCATGGAAAAATAGGAATCCCAGTAGTAGGTCTCGCTGAATCGCCCGCCGGGGACGATATAGGCCTGGGGCAGGGCCAGCAGGGAAGACCAGGGAATATGATCCTGCGGCTCGCGCGTCAGCACCGGCCACAGGTTATCAATGTGCTCTTTCAGGGAGAGTCCCGGGTCGGAGACATATTCTGTGCCGTACGTTTCCGGCATCCAGAAGTGGTTCTCCACAAACTGGCGCAGGTCGAAATCCCGATGGCGTCTGACCTTGCGGTAGCGGATCAGGATATCCAGCGGATCCATCTTCGGCGCGCAGTCGGGGAAGGTTTTACTGTCCGCAAACAGCCGCGTCGACTGCACATGCTCGAACAGTTCAAGATAGCGGTCTGCGGGCGTCAACGCATCGGAGGCAGGTAGCCCCTCGATCATTTCGGGTTCCGGCTCCGCCTCAATCATTTCATCCAGTTTCAACTCGCAGGGATCGGTCTCGTAGCGCAGCTCTTCTGCAATCTCGAACTCGATGTTCTCGGTAGCCTGTAGTTTCTGGTTGAACATGGTGATAGGGACCTCCGGTTGTGTGTTCAAAAGACAGGTTTATCCGGGCGTCTTATAAGCGTAGACATTCGCTTCGGTAGATGGGGAGGGAAATGTGCGGTAGATCACTATTTTCGGAGCATTCGTTTTGCAACGATTTATGAATGTTAAAAAAATGCCCCTCCGGGGAGGGGCATCAGGATTAACGCATGGTCACAAACTCTTCCGCGGCCGTCGGGTGGATGGCCACCGTGTTGTCGAAGTCTTTCTTGGTTGCGCCCATCTTCAGCGCCACGGCGAAGCCCTGCAGGATCTCGTCCATGCCGAAGCCGATGCCGTGGATGCCGACAATCTTCTCTTCCGGACCTACGCAGACCAGCTTCATGCGGCACGGCTGACGGTGAGAGGTGACGGCGGTGTACATCGCGGTAAACGCCGATTTATACACTTTCACCTGATCGTCGCTGTACTGCTCGCGCGCCTGCGGCTCAGTTAAGCCGACGGTGCCGATTGGCGGATGGCTGAAGACCACGGTTGGAATGTTGCTGTAGTCCAGATGCTCGTCCGGCTTGTTGTTGAACAGGCGCTCGGAGAGACGACGACCCGCCGCAACGGCAACCGGCGTCAGCTCAAACGCACCGGTATTATCGCCGACCGCATAAATGCCCGGCACGCTGGTATTCTGGAATTTATCGACGAGGATATAGCCTTTTTCGTCGGTTTTCACGCCAGTTACGCCCAGGTTGAAGTTATCGTTCGCAGGTTCACGGCCAATCGCCCAGATCAGGCAATCGACGGTCTGGCTGCGGCCATCTTCAAGCTCAAGGGTCAGGCTGCCGTCCGCGTTTTTCACGACCGCTTTTGGCACGGCGTTGGTGTGCAGGGTCGGGCCTTCGGTGTTCATCACTTCAACCAGCGTATCGACAATCAGCGGGTCAAAGCTGCGCAGCGGCGCGTGTTTACGTACGAACAGGTGCGCTTCTGCGCCCAGGCCGTTAATCACGCCAGCCAGTTCCACCGCAATGTAACCCGCGCCAACAACGGCAACGCGTTTTGGCAGGGCAGGCAGCTCGAAGAAACCGTCGGAATCAATGCCGTATTCCACGCCCGGGATGTTCGGGTGGCTCGGACGACCGCCGGTGGCGATCAGGATGTGATCGGCGGTGATCGTCTCGCCGTTCACTTCGATCGTTTTCGCGTCCACAAAGCGGGCGAAACCGTGGATGACATCGACGTTATTTTTACCCAGCACGTTGTCGTACGAGGTGTGAATACGGTCGATGTAGGCGGTACGGCTGGCGATCAGTTTGTCCCAGTCGAAGCGGTTGATGGTGGTGTCAAAGCCGTAGTCCGGGCCATACATATGGATAGCTTCACGGATCTGCGCCGCATGCCACATCACTTTCTTCGGTACACAACCCACGTTCACGCAGGTGCCGCCCAGCGCTTTGGCTTCAATCAGTGCGCACTTCTGGCCGTACATGGCCGCACGGTTGATGGAGGCGATGCCGCCGCTGCCGCCGCCGATTGCGATGTAGTCATAATGCTTAGTCATTGCTTTTGTCCTTAATCGTGAATTGCCGCGATTGTATACCTGAAATCAATAGTTTCCACCGATGGCTGCGATTACTCCGGCACGATCCAACTGACGGTGGCGTGGCCTGTACCCGCTGGCACCAGCGTTTTATGCAGCCACGGCAGCACGTTGTTCATCTGCGCTTCAAGCTTCCACGGCGGGTTGATCACAATCATGCCGGAGGCGGTCATGCCGCGCTGATCGCTGTCAGGGCGTACCGCCAGCTCGATCTGCAGGATCTTGCGGATGCCGGTCGCTTCCAGGTCTTTGATCATGCGTTTGATTTGCGCGCGCAGCACTACCGGGTACCACAGGGCATAGGTGCCGGTAGCAAAGCGTTTGTAGCCTTCGTGGATGCCGGTAACCACCGCCTGATAGTCGGTTTTGATTTCGTACGGCGGGTCGATCAGCACCAGGCCGCGACGGGAAACCGGCGGCAGCTTGGCCTTCAGCTGCTGGTAACCGTCGGATTTTTCCACGCGGGCGCGGCTGTCTTTCTGGAATTCAGAACGCAGCAGCGGGAAGTCGCTCGGATGCAGTTCGGTCAGCTGGAGACTGTCCTGCTCGCGCAGCAGCTGGCGCGCAATCAGCGGCGAGCCAGGGTAGTAGCGCAGCTGGCCGTTGCGGTTGAAGTGATTCACCACGCCGATGTACGGCTCCAGCTCGGCAGGCAGGTCGTCCTGCTGCCAGATGCGGGCAATCCCTTCCAGATATTCACCGGTACGCTCGGCATGCTCGCCGCTCAGCTGATAACGGCCCGCGCCCGCGTGCGTGTCCAGATAGAGAAACGGCTTCTCTTTTTCTTTGAGCGATTCGATGATCAGGCTCTGAACGGTGTGTTTAAGGACGTCGGCGTGGTTGCCTGCGTGGAAGCTGTGGCGATAACTGAGCATGGATGAATGTGTTCCAGGTAGTAAACGTAGGCCCGATAAGCGTAGCGCCATCGGGCAAAAATAGAGCGTATCGCCACAGTATACAGAAAAGTTTCCACTGCCGCGAAAGCGCAACGTTCGGCATTGAAATCCTCTACACTTAACCCCATTCTAGATCCCATATGCACAGCGCCGGATGCGCGCTTCATTCACCTATTTCAACAGGACAGCGTTTATGACCAATCCATTACTGACGCCTTTTTCGTTGCCGCCGTTTTCTAAAATCCTCCCTGAGCATGTGGTTCCAGCCGTTACGCAATCGCTGGACAACTGCCGCGCGGCGGTAGAAAGCGTGGTAGCGCAGGGCGCGCCGTACACCTGGGAAAATCTGTGTCAGCCGCTGGCCGAAGTGGACGACGTGCTGGGGCGTATCTTCTCCCCGGTGAGCCACCTGAACTCGGTAAAAAACAGCCCGGAACTGCGCGAAGCCTACGAACAGACGCTGCCGCTGCTCTCTGAGTACAGCACCTGGGTTGGCCAGCACGAAGGGCTGTACAAAGCCTACCGCGACCTGCGCGACGGCGACCACTATGCCGAACTGAGCACGGCGCAGAAAAAATCGGTCGATAACGCCCTGCGTGATTTTGAGCTGTCCGGGATTGGCCTGCCAAAAGAGAAGCAGACCCGCTACGGCGAAATCGCCGCGCGTCTGTCCGAGCTGGGCAACCAGTACAGCAACAACGTGCTCGACGCCACCATGGGCTGGACGAAGCTGATTACCGACGAAGTGGAGCTTGCGGGTATGCCGGAAAGCGCGCTGGCGGCGGCAAAAGCCCAGGCCGAAGCGAAAGAGCAGGAAGGCTTCCTGTTGACGCTGGATATCCCGAGCTATCTGCCGGTGATGACCTACTGCGACAACCAGGCCCTGCGCGAAGAGATGTACCGCGCGTACAGCACCCGCGCCTCCGATCAGGGGCCGAATGCCGGTAAGTGGGACAACAGCCCGGTAATGGCGGAAATCCTTGCCCTGCGTCACGAGCTGGCGCAGCTGCTGGGCTTCGAAAACTACGCCGATAAATCCCTCGCCACCAAAATGGCGGAGAACCCGCGGCAGGTGCTCGACTTCCTGACCGATCTGGCGAAACGCGCCCGTCCGCAGGGTGAGAAAGAGCTGGCCCAGCTGCGCGCCTTCGCAAAAGCGGAGTTCGGCGTGGACGAACTGCAGCCGTGGGATATCGCGTACTACAGCGAAAAACAGAAGCAGCACCTTTACAGCATCAGCGACGAGCAGCTGCGCCCGTACTTCCCGGAAAACAAAGCCGTTAACGGCCTGTTCGAAGTGGTGAAACGCATCTACGGCATTACTGCCAAAGAGCGTACCGATATCGACGTCTGGCACCCGGACGTGCGTTTCTTCGAGCTGTATGACGAGAAAAACGAACTGCGCGGCAGCTTCTACCTCGATCTCTACGCGCGTGAGAACAAGCGCGGCGGGGCATGGATGGACGACTGCGTGGGCCAGATGCGTAAAGCCGACGGTTCTCTGCAGAAGCCGGTCGCCTACCTGACCTGTAACTTCAACCGTCCGGTAAGCGGCAAACCGGCGTTGTTCACCCACGACGAAGTGATCACCCTGTTCCACGAGTTTGGTCACGGTCTGCACCACATGCTGACCCGCATCGAAACCGCAGGCGTGGCCGGTATCAGCGGCGTGCCGTGGGATGCCGTCGAGCTGCCAAGCCAGTTTATGGAAAACTGGTGCTGGGAGCCGGACGCGCTGGCGTTTATTTCCAGTCACTATGAGACCGGCGAACCGCTGCCGAAAGAGCTGCTGGATAAAATGCTGGCGGCGAAAAACTACCAGGCGGCGATGTTCATCCTGCGCCAGCTGGAGTTCGGCCTGTTCGATTTCCGCCTGCACGCCGAGTTTAGCCCGGAGCAGGGGGCGAAAATCCTTGAGACCCTGGCCGAGATTAAAAAGCAGGTTGCCGTTATTCCAGGGCCAACCTGGGGCCGCTTCCCGCACGCGTTCAGCCACATCTTCGCCGGCGGCTACGCGGCGGGCTACTACAGCTACCTGTGGGCCGACGTGCTGGCGGCAGATGCTTTCTCCCGCTTCGAAGAAGAGGGGATCTTCAACCGCGAAACCGGCCAGTCGTTCCTCGATAACATTCTGACCCGAGGCGGGTCTGAAGAGCCAATGGTGCTGTTCAAACGCTTCCGCGGACGCGAGCCGCAGCTGGATGCGATGCTTGAGCATTACGGGATCAAAGGCTGATTGTTACGTGAAGATCTGCTTAGTAGATGAAACAGGCGCCGGAGACGGCGCCTTATCTGTTCTGGCGGCCCGCTGGGGGCTGGAGCACGATGAAGAAAACCTGATGGCGCTGGTGATGACGCCGGAACATCTCGAATTACGCAAGCGCGACGAACCGAAGCTCGGCGGGATTTTTGTCGACTTTGTCGGCGGCGCGATGGCGCACCGGCGCAAGTTCGGCGGCGGTCGCGGCGAAGCGGTGGCCAAAGCGGTCGGCATCAAAGGGAGCTACCTCCCGGACGTGGTCGATGCCACGGCGGGGCTGGGGCGCGATGCGTTTGTGCTGGCGTCTGTCGGCTGTCGCGTGCGGATGCTGGAGCGTAACCCGGTGGTCGCTGCGCTGCTCGACGACGGGCTGGTGCGAAGCTATGCGGACCCGGAAATCGGTACCTGGCTACAGGATCGTTTGCAGCTGATCCACGCCTCCAGCCTGACGGCATTGACGGATATCACCCCGCGCCCGCAGGTGGTCTATCTCGACCCTATGTTCCCGCATAAGCAGAAAAGCGCGCTGGTGAAGAAAGAGATGCGGGTGTTTCAGTCGCTGGTGGGGCCGGATTTGGATGCCGATGGCCTGCTGGAGCCGGCTCGTCAGCTCGCGACGAAGCGGGTGGTGGTAAAGCGCCCGGACTATGCGCCGCCGCTGGCGGACGTTGCGACCGCTAACGCGGTGACCACCAAAGGGCACCGGTTTGATATTTATCCGGGTACGCCGGAATAAAAAAAAGCCGGGTGGCGGCTTCGCCTTACCCGGCCGGTGTCCTTGAACTATCCCTTCTCCCTTTGGGAGAGGGTTAGGGTGAGGGGAATTTAACGCACTTATTCGTCTTCTTCGTCACGCAGTGGAACAATCAGCATATCCACGTGAACGGTGTTAATCAGCTGGCGCGCTGAAGACATCAGCTTGCTCCAGAAGTCCTGATGGTGACCGCAAACCACCAGGTCCATATCGTATTTCTTGATCGCATCAACCAGCACCTGGCCCAGGTCGCCGCTGCCGCTCAGGGTTTCGGTAATTGGATAGCCCGCGTTGGTGGAGAGTTCGCTCAGGGCATGGTGAGTCTCTTCGGAAATGCGTTTCTGCATATCGCCAAGATTCACGTCGATCAGACCGGTGTAGAGGTCGGAGTAATTCACGTCAACGTGAATCAGCGAAACTTTCGCGTTGTAGGGACGTGCCATGGATACCGCTTTATCAACCAGCACTTTGCTCTCAGGGGAGAGGTCTACCGCGATGAGAATGTGTTTGTAAGCCATAGTGTTACTCCTTCCTTAAGTTATCGATGACTAAATGGGAAAGCCGTCGTCTGATGCTTTCATTACGGCCCAGTTAAACATATTTTTCAAGCTTTGGTGTTGATAACGATTAACCTTGTGGCAAAAAAATTAACGGATCTCCTACACTATTAAATGAGCCGTTCGGATATTAAAACGCGAACCGGATCGACTTTTGGTCATTCTTTCACTGAACTGTCTGTCAGGGCATTGGGGTGCGGTAGCTCAGGAGCCTTGCTTCGTGGGCGGACGCCGGGGAGGATGTATGATTAGCACCGTCGCATTGTTTTGGGCGTTATGCGTGGTTTGCATAGTGAATATGGCGCGCTACTTCTCATCGTTACGTGCGCTGTTAGTGGTACTTCGTGGTTGCGATCCGTTGCTTTATCAGTATGTGGACGGTGGAGGGTTCTTCACCTCGCATGGACAGCCCAGCAAGCAGATGCGTCTGGTGGGATACATCTACTACCAGCGCTACCGCGATCATCACGATGAAGAGTTTATTCGTCGCTGCGAGCGCCTGCGTCGTCAGTTCATTTTGACCAGCGCCCTGTGCGGGCTGGTCGTGGTCAGTATGATTGCATTGATGATTTGGCACTGAGCATAAAAAAAGCGGGTCAGTTTCCTGACCCGCTTTTTTGTCGCCTTCAACCGATTAAATCAGCTTCAGCGAAATCCAGTACAAACCGCCAGACAGCAGGATGGATGCCGGAAGGGTGAACACCCAGGCCATCAGAATGTTGGTCACGGTTTTGCGCTGCAGACCGCCACCGTCAACAATCATGGTACCTGCCACGGACGAAGAGAGTACGTGGGTGGTGGATACCGGCATACCGGTGTAGCTCGCCAGACCGATAGACACTGCCGCCGTCATCTGAGCGGACATACCCTGCGCATAGGTCATGCCTTTCTTACCGATCTTCTCGCCGATGGTGGTCGCCACACGACGCCAGCCAATCATCGTACCGATACCGAGTGCCAGCGCGACGGCCATGATGATCCAGATTGGCGCGTACTCAATGGTGTTGAGCATATCGCTTTTCAGTTTCTTCAGCAGACGTTTGTCGTCACCATTCACCTCTGGCAGCTTCGCGACTTTATCGGTCACATCAGAGATACAGAGCATTATACGACGCAGCTGACCACGCTGTTCTACAGCCAGTTTGTCGTAGCTTTCGATATCGCCCAGCATGCCTTTCGCACGTTCCAGCGCGTTAATCGCGTTTGCCGGATGGCAGTGGAACTCGCCAGGCGCGGTGGTTGCACCGGCTTCCGGAGAAGGGATCAATTGATCAACGCCGGTCGCTTTTTTCAGCAGATCAGGATGCTGCTGGAAATAGGTTTCAACGTTGTTGACCGCATCGCGGGTACGGGTGATTTCGTAACCCGAGGCGTTCATGTTCACCACGAAGCCTGCCGGTGCGACGCCGATCAGAACCAGCATCACCAGACCAATGCCTTTCTGCCCGTCGTTCGCGCCGTGAGAGAAGGCCACGCCGATAGCAGAAATGATCAGGGCGATACGCGTCCAGAACGGCGGCTTTTTCTTGCCGTCTTTCTTCTCACGCTCTGCTGGCGTTAGGTGGATACGCGCACGTTTTTTCGTGTTACTCCAGTAGCGACGCAGGATAAAAATCAATCCCCCCGCGACTACCAGACCCACGATAGGGGAGATGATCAGGGAGCCGAAAATGCCCAATACTTTAGGCAGGTTCAGCGCATCAACAACCGATGTCCCGGTCATCAGGGCGTTGG
Organism: Enterobacter sp. 61D5; assembly: GCF_034107965.1. Lineage (NCBI taxonomy): Bacteria > Pseudomonadati > Pseudomonadota > Gammaproteobacteria > Enterobacterales > Enterobacteriaceae > Enterobacter > Enterobacter sp. 61D5. Next base: position 124,385 of record NZ_JAWNFK010000019.1, on the reverse strand, counting down.
TTAATCCGATGCCGATAATCGCGCCGATGAGCGTGTGAGAACTGGATGCAGGCAGGCCAAAATACCAGGTACCGAGGTTCCAGATAATTGCAGCAAGCAGCATTGAGAACACCATAGCGAGGCCATGGCCAGAACTAACGTTAAGCAGCAGATCCGTTGGCAGCATATGCACGATGGCATACGCAACGCTCAGCCCGCCCAGGAGAACACCAAAAAAGTTAAATACCGCCGCCATAACAACCGCAAGCTGCGATCGCATTGCGCGAGTGTAGATAACCGTCGCTACTGCGTTTGCAGTGTCGTGGAAGCCGTTGATCGCTTCGTAAAACAGTACAAAAACCAGAGCAAGCAATAATAAAAGCCCGGTATGTAAATCCAGGCCGGCAAACAAATGTAGCATAGGACGTTACGCCATTTTGAGGACATGAACGCGGCGCATTATCCAGGACAAATGCGCGGCGGGCAAAGTGAAATATAGACTTTTTTTGACATACCACCTGATTTGAGAAAAGCGCCAGAAAGGATATTCTTTAAATTTCAATGGAATGGCTTTGTAATATTTTTTTACGCTGGTGTGACCACAGAGGAAACTTTACAATCCGCGGCAGTTAACAAAGAGGGTTTTGACGTGGAAAGGTTTGATGCCGTGGTAATTGGCGCCGGTGCGGCGGGTATGTTTTGTGCGGCAATGGCCGGACAGGCGGGTCGTCGCGTGCTGCTGCTGGATAACGGTAAAAAGCCCGGCCGTAAGATCCTGATGTCCGGCGGCGGGCGCTGCAACTTTACTAATCTGTATGTTGAACCCGCAGCCTATTTGAGCCAAAACCGTCATTTTTGTAAATCTGCGCTGGCGCGCTACACCCAATGGGATTTTATCGACCTGGTGGGTAAGCACGGCATCGCGTGGCATGAAAAGACGCTGGGACAGCTGTTCTGCGACGACTCCGCGCAGCAGATTGTCGATATGCTGGTGGCCGAGTGCGAGAAGGGCGGCGTCGTCATGCGCCTGCGCACGGAAGTGCTGGAGGTCGCCCGCGACGACCAGGGCTACACGCTGCAGCTGAACGGTGAAACCGTCAGTGCGGATAGCCTGGTGATCGCCAGCGGCGGCCTGTCTATGCCGGGGCTGGGCGCCTCCCCGTTCGGCTATAAGATTGCCGAACAGTTTGGCCTGAAAGTCTTGCCCACGCGCGCCGGGCTGGTGCCGTTTACGCTGCATAAACCGCTTCTGGAACAGCTTCAGACGCTGTCTGGCGTGTCCGTTCCCTCCGTCATTACCGCCGAAGACGGGACGGTGTTCCGCGAAAATCTGCTCTTTACCCATCGCGGCCTCTCCGGCCCGGCGGTACTGCAAATCTCCAGCTACTGGCAGTCGGGGGAGTTTGTCACGGTTAACCTGCTTCCCGATTGCGATCTCGACGCGTTCCTTAACGAGCAGCGTACCGCGCACCCGAATCAAAGCCTGAAAAACACCCTGGCAATGCAGCTGCCAAAACGTCTGGTGGAATGTTTGCAGGCGCTGGGGCAGATCCCGGACGTGTCGCTTAAGCAGCTTAACAGCCGCGAGCAGGAGATGCTGGTGGAAACCCTGACAAACTGGCGCGTTCAGCCAAACGGCACCGAAGGCTACCGCACGGCGGAAGTGACGCTGGGTGGCGTTGACACGAATGAGCTCTCGTCCCGCACCATGGAAGCGCGCAACGTGCCGGGGCTCTATTTTATTGGCGAAGTGATGGATGTGACCGGCTGGCTCGGCGGGTACAACTTCCAGTGGGCATGGGCAAGTGCCTGGGCGTGCGCTCAGGCGCTGGCAGAAGACAAGTGACATAAGAGCACAGCCACTCGTCACGGTTGGCTTTATGGGCTGACGGTGGTGACGTCCGTCACTGCAAGAATATTGCTCGCGGCCACGGTCCCCATCCTGATATATGACGCTGCGGTAACGCCGCCAATATGCGGTGAAATAACCACGTTTTCTACGGACTGCCAGAGGTGCGGCGCGGTCAGCGGCTCGTGGGTAAAGCTGTCCAGCGCGGCGCTGTGCAGCGTGCCATCCCTGAGCGCCGCCAGTAACGATTCGCTGTGGATCAGTCCACCGCGTGCCGTATTGACCAGAATCGCGTTCCGCTTGCAGTGTACGAGCGTCTCGCTATTGATCATCCCCTTATTCTCATCGGTCAGCGGACAGTGCAAAGAGATGACATCGGAACGGGAAAGAAGTCCGTTCAGCGTCTCTGCGCGTTCGCACAGAGCAGGCATAGTCTTAGCATAGGGATCGTAAGCCAGCACCTTCATGCCGAAAGCGTGACCAATAGTCGCCACGCGCGAGCCGATAGCACCCAACCCAATTAGCCCTAACGTTAAGCCCTCCAGTTCAATGGATTTATGCGTCGCCTTATCCCAGTGCCCGTCTCGCAGCCGCTTGTCCAGAGGCACCACTGACTTTGCGCAGGCGAGGATCAGCGCCCAGGTATGTTCAGCCACTGCAGCCGCGTTTGCGCCTGGCGCAGCCCGGACGGCGATGTTGCGCTCGGCCGCTGCCTCCTGGTCTATCACATCGATCCCGCTTCCGTGCTTGGAAATAACCTGCAAAGCCGGGGCGGCATCCATAACTTTCGCGGTGATCCTGCCGTAACGTACCAGGATCGCCACAGGATTGTGTCGTTTACACAGCGCGATCAGGTCATCTTCTGTGGGCTGGCGGCCCGCAAACACTACCTCAAAGCCCTGCAACATCACCATGGCCTGCTCCGCCAGGTCGCTTCCGGTAACCAGAACTACGTCTTTGCCCCCCATCACAGCGTCTCCCCGTCGCTCAACATACCTGCCTTACGAAGCGCGTCATTAAGCCAGTGTGGACGTAAATCGCCTTCACGGATGGCGGCAAGACGCCGGGTCTCCATCTCCAGCTTTTCTTTTGCCAGAGCGATAACCTCCTGAACCTCATCTCGTGGGATAACGACCACGCCGTCGATATCCGCGACAACCAGATCCCCGGCCTGAACCGTCGCCCCGGCGACTGAAATGGGATGATTAACCCGGCCAGAGATTAACTTTGTCGGGCCGCAGGGGTTCAGACCGGCAGAAAAGACGGGGTAGTGACCTTTGCTCAGGGTATCGGCGTCACGTACAGCGCCATCAATAATAATGCCCGCAATGCCGCTCGCCTGAGCCTGAGTGGCCATGATTTCCCCAAGCAGCGCGCAGCTCAGGTCGCCTTTGCCATCGACGATCAGGACATCGCCGGGCTGCGCCACCGCCATCGCGGCATGAATCGCCAGATTATCACCCGGACGGACTTCAACGGTGATGGCCGGACCCGCAACGGACATGTGTGGGGCCAGCGGTTTGATGCGGCCATGAAGCGTACCGCGGCGACCGGCCACGTCGGCCAGAATAGCTGCCTGATACTCGGCAGCCCGACGAACGTCCTCGGCAGAAACGCGCTCGAAATGGCGATTAATCGGTTTTTTTTCAGTAACGGACATAAATGCCTCCATATTGTTTTACTGAGTACAATGCAGGTGTACAGAACAAAACAACTATAGCGGTGTTGCTTTCCTTTTAGCCAGACCCGAGGTGGCGTTTGTGATGTAAACACGAAGTGACTCACAAAATTTGAGGTACACTCACTGCCGGGCTAACAAGGAGATAATGATGGGGAATGAAGGCGTTGTAGCGGTTGAAAAAGCGCTGGCTTTACTGGATTGCTTCCGTCCTGGAGATGAGAGCCTGACGCTGACCGCGCTGGCACAGCTGTCGGGTTATCACAAAACCACGGTTTACCGCTTGATGAATTCTCTTGAACGGATGAATTACGTCGTCAGGCATGAAGACGGCAATTATGCGCTGGGCCCACGTCTGCTTTACCTCGGCAAGCTGTATGAACAATCTTTCCATCTTTCCCGGGTGGTTCAGCCAGAGCTTCAGGCCTTATCCCTGGCGTCTCAGGAGAGTGCCAGCTGGTATGTGCTGGAGGGAGGGCAGCGGCTTTGCCTGTTTCGCGCTGAAGCGTCGCATGGCCTGCGACACAGCAATCTTCCCGGCAGCCAGTTCCCGCTCGATAATTCGGCCATCAGTAAGGTATTGCGTCATTGGGGGCTCAATGAAAGCCTGCCGGAGGGAGACGCTGAACTCCCTTTCTACACGTCAGGCGCACGCGATCCCCATACTGCTGCGTTTGCGATGCCTGTCTTCGGCGTTCACGACAAGCTGGTTGCGGCGTTAGCCCTGACCGGCCCTATCTCGCGGCTGACGGAAGATCGTCGTGAGAAGGAGATAGGGCAGTTGATGAAGGCGGCTGCAAGCCGTCTTTCGCAGAAAATGGGCGCCAGCAAGCCCTTCTGTCAGCAGTTCTTTGGTGAAACGAGCGACGCGGCGGAAGAAGATCTTTAAATGCAGAAGCGGGACAAATGTCCCGCTTCTGCCATCGTTAATGCGTGACCTGTTTTTCGTGTAGCTGAGCGCGGCGGGCCTGCCGGCCCATAATGAGCACCGCGATACCCCCGGCCACGCACAGCGCGGCCAGCGGAAGCATAGCCAGCGTGTAACTGCCCGTCCGCTCATTGATAATGCCGTACGCGTTTACCATCACCGCCCCGCCTATCAGGTTTGCGATAGCGCCAATCGCGGCCAGTCCCGCCGCCGCTGAGGTACTGCTCATCCAACCGGACGCCAGCGCCCAGAAAGGCCCTTTCATTGAATAAGCGCCTATCAGCATAATGCTGAGGATAACGATCGTGGCAGACAGCGAGACGCTTACAAAGGCGGCGAACACGCCGGCGGCAATCATGAACAGCGTGAGTGCGGTATGCCAGCGGCGTTCGTTGGTACGATCGGAATTCCGTCCCCATACAATCATCAGAACAGATGCCAGACCGTAAGGAATGGCGTTAAGCAGGCCTGTCTCAAGGTTATCGAGATGGAAGGATTTAAGCAGTTGAGGAGACCAGACGCTGATGGTGGTGCCCGCGGACGATGCGCCCGCATAAATCAGCGCCATCAGCCAGATTTGGCGATGCTTCAGCAACTGCCACGTCGTCTGGTGTCCAATGTTCTTTTGCTGGCTACGCTCGGTCTCAAGCGTGGTTTCCAGCCACTGTTTCTGTTCGCTGCTGAGCCAGCTCGCCTGATGAGGGCGATCCCGGAGAATAAACCAGGCTGCAATACCCAGCAGCACCGCCGGCAAGCCTTCAATAATGAACAGCAGATGCCAGCCGCGAAGACCCAGCCAGCCATCCAGTGACAGTATCAGCCCGGAAAGCGGGGAGCCGATGAAGTTAGCGAGCGGGATGGCGACCATAAAGGACGCAATAATGCGTGCGCGGTAGCGGGACGGGATCCACCAGGTCAGATACAGCACGACGCCCGGGAAGAAGCCCGCCTCAGCAGCACCGAGAAGAAAACGGACGATATAGAGCGACGTGGTGTTCTGCACCAGGGACATACACATGGAAACGATGCCCCAGCTGATCATAATGCGCGGGATCCACAGCCGGGCGCCGACTTTCTGCATGGCCAGGTTGCTGGGTACCTCAAACAAAAAATAGGCCACGAAGTAAAGACTGCTGGCGAAGCCAAACGCCGCTTTGCTGAGGCCAAGGTCCTCATTCATCTGCAGCGAAGCCATGCCGATATTCCCGCGATCGATAATGGAGACCAGGTAACTGACAATCAGAAACGGGAGAATACGCCAGATCACCTTCCGCATCGTCTCTCTTTCTATGTCCTCGGTGGCGGTAGCGCCGTTACGTAAATGTTCTGTCATTGTGTCCTCGCAGGGTTTGTTCTTTGTTTTATTAGGTACAACTAAGTTTTATTAAACAAAACCACTATAGCGACGGCGCGTTATTTTTATCCAGTTAATGGAAGGTTTAAATGATGTAAATAAGAGGTGACTCACAGATAGTGCGCTTCAAATATATCGCTCACAGCAGTCGAACCAGCCGCACAGAGAGCACGCTGCAAGGGAGATAATCACGCAACGCAATTATTGCACCAACTTTTCCTCGCCATTCAACTAAGCTTCGACCGGGTGCCCCGCCGCATTAGCGGGGCCATATTTCTTTTGGTCGAGCACGCATCATGCAGCTACTTAGTATTATTATTTTGCTTACCCTAACCGTTGTGATCCATTCGCTGTGGATGTTTGGCGTTTTAAAATTCATCAAATTAGAAGTCGATTCGGCGGTACGCATTGTTTTACGCAATGTCGGTATCGTGATCTCCATGATCTTCGCCCACCTCCTTGAGGCCGGACTGTTTGCTGCGTTTTATTTTGTCATCGACGCGTTTAATGACTGGAACACCAGCTTCTATTTTTCACTGGTCAGCTACGCCACCGTGGGATACGGCGACGTCACGTTACCCCAGCACTGGCGGCTCATCGGCGGAGTGGAAGGGCTGGTGGGCGCGTTGATGGTGGGCTGGTCCGTGGCGGTTCTGGTGGCGGTGCTGCAGCGTTTGCGCGGAATGAGCGCCTAAACGGCAGATGCGCGATCCCCGTCTGGTAAGGTAAAGTACCCCCTCCTTGCGCGGCCAGAAGGCCGCGACTTTGAGGGCGAAGAGGCTGATTAACGGCCCGCCCTTTTCTGTTCCTGGTTTACGCCAGTTTGCATGGTGTTGTGTTTTGTCTGCCAAAAGGGTTTTGTATGTCTGCTGCTCATCTCGGTTTCCCGACGGAAACCGTTGTTGTCTTTGTGGTGATGGCCGTTGGGGCGATGTTTATCGACCTCTTTATGCACCGTCACGATAAACCCGTCTCGCTGAAAAGCGCGGCGATGTGGTCCATTTTCTGGGTCATGATGGCGATGGCCTTCGCCGGATTCCTGTATGTTCACCACGGCGCCGAGATGGCGAGCCTGTTCCTCACCGGCTATGCGCTGGAAGAGGTGCTCTCCGTCGATAACCTGTTCGTGATGATGGCGATCTTCGCCTGGTTCGGCGTGCCGGATAAGTACCGTCACCGCGTGCTCTACTGGGGCGTGCTGGGGGCGATTGTCTTCCGCGGCATCTTTGTGGCTATCGGCACCAGCCTGTTAAGCCTGGGGCCGTACGTTGAGGTGATCTTCGCGCTGGTTGTCGGCTGGACGGCGGTGATGATGCTCAGACGCAATGAAGAGAGCGACGAAGTGGAAGATTACTCGGGTCATCTCGCCTATCGCATGGTGAAGCGCTTCTACCCGGTCTGGCCGAAAATCAGCAGCAACGCCTTTATTCTGACCCAGAAAGAGGTGGATGCGGAGCTTGAAAAACCGGAAAACCAGGACGTGATGGTCGGACGCGTGAAGAAGGCGAAGCGCTATGCGACGCCGCTGCTGCTTTGCGTAGCCGTCGTCGAGCTTTCTGACGTCATGTTCGCGTTTGACTCCGTGCCGGCCATTATTGCTGTGAGCCGCGAGCCGCTGATTATCTACAGCGCCATGATGTTCGCCATTCTCGGCCTGCGTACGCTTTACTTCGTGCTGGAAGCGCTGAAGCAGTATCTGGTGCACCTTGAGAAAGCCGTGGTTCTGCTGCTGTTCTTCGTGGCGTTCAAGCTGGGGTTAAATGCCACCGATCACTTCTGGCATCACGGTTACAGCATTGGCGCCACGGCCAGCCTGTTTGTGGTGCTTGGCGTGCTGGCGCTGGGGATTATTGCGAGCGTGATGTTCCCGGGGAAACGTGAGGCCTGATGTACCGCCTTTCTCCCTCTCCCTGTGGGAGAGGGCCGGGGTGAGGGCCCGGACCGCACCTAACCCTTAATCGGTGAATTCCGACGCTTGCGCGGGTGGTGGAAGTGCCGCCAGTGCGGATCCTGCGCCGCCGCCAGCAGTTCGTGGTCGCCGCGGGTGTCGCCCCAGGCGCGCAGATGATAGGCGTTCAGATCGCCATACACTTTCTCCAGCCTTGCCACCTTCTGGGCGCAGCGGCAGTTATTGCCCGTGATGCGCCCCGTCAGCTTGCCGTCTTTCACTTCCAGCTGCGTGCCAATCAGCTTAATGCCGAGCTTATCAGCCCACGGCTGGAGCACCAGCGCCGGGGATGCGGAACAGATGGTCACCTCCGCACCGGAATTTACCTCAGCCGCCACCGCCAGAACCCCTTCGGGTCGCATCAGCTTGTTCCAGTATTTTTCGCAAAAGGCTTCCGCCTGCTGGCGCAGCCAGTGTTCATCCACGCCCGTCAGGAAGGTTTTAATCAGCACTTCCTTCAGCTCATCGCGCGTCAGCTTGCGACGCACGCAGTGGAGCGTGGGCAGCGCCATGCGCACCAGGCGGCCCGCGAAGTAACGTTTGCCGAAGGCAAAACGCAGGAAAGGAATAAAGCTGTCGTGGTGCGTTAATGTCCCGTCAAAGTCAAAGACAGAGAGCACGCTGGATTTAGCCACCGTCTCGTCGGCAATCATATTGGTCATAAATACGTCTTAGCTGAAATACACATTCTGCGGATCAGTTTACCTGCTTTAGCTGGACAGTCCTTATATCACCACTCTTTTTTTCTCGATCTTGCGATCTCAAAGTGAGTCCATTTTTGGCCTCGATAACAATTGGTGAAAAAATGAGCTGTCTATATTATCGCCACTTCGCAAGATATTTAGGGGAACCATTGGCCCCCATAGGTAAGGAAAAACTCACTCACTACTTCTTTTTTGATATGACTCTTAGATCGCTTATTTCAATCCTCACGTTAAGTTTTGCTTCGTTTTCTGCGTTCAGCTTTCAACTTCCAGCGTCGATGTTATCGATGAACAGTGAACTGGCTGCATCACCGGCGAAATCTGCGCTAGTGCATCAGGAAACAGGCCCGCTGCGCTCGCGTATTCTCGATCAATACCAGAAGTGGAAAGGCACCCAGTACCGGTGGGGCGGAACCACGCATCGCGGGGTAGATTGCTCCGCGCTCATGCAGCACCTGTTCACCGATGCGGCGCATCTTAATTTGCCGCGCACGACGAGTGAACAGATCCATCGTGGCGTGCAGGTCGCGCAATACCACCTGAGAGCCGGCGATCTGGTCTTCTTCCAGACGGGCCCGAACCGCAAGCACGTTGGCGTTTATATTGGCGAAAACCAGTTTATTCATGCCTCAACCAGTCAGGGCGTAACGGTTTCAACCCTGACGGATGATTACTGGCAAGCACACTACATTACCGCCCGCCGCATTGCAGGCAGTGCGGCCTGACAGCATCAGATGATGTCATCCACGACGCCACCGTCGACGCGCAGCGCCGCGCCCGAGGTGGCGGAGGCCTGGGGCGAACAGACATAAATCACCATATTGGCCACCTCTTCAACCGTGGCGGCACGCTGGATAACCGAGCTGGGGCGGTTGGCCATTACAAACTCTTTCGCCAGCTGCTCCAGCGATTTTCCGGTCTTTTCGATTTCATCTTTCATCATCTCTGCGAAACCGTCAGACATCGTCGGGCCCGGCAGGACGCTGTTCACCGTCACGCTGCTCCCCGCCACAAACTTCGCCAGCCCGCGCGCTAGGGAGAGCTGCGCCGTTTTGGTCACGCCGTAGTGGATCATATCCGCCGGAATATTGCAGGCCGACTCGGAGGAGATAAACACCACGCGTCCCCAGCCTTTCTGCACCATACCCGGCAGCAGGGCGCGGGACAGACGCACGCCGGACATCACGTTGGTCTGCCAGTAACGCTCCCAGGTCTCATCGTCGGTGGCATAGAAATCCTGCGGACCGTAAATCCCGGCGTTGTTGACCAGAATATCGACGTTATTCGCTACCTTCAGAAGCGACTCGACCCCTTCCGCCGTGCTGAGATCGGCAATCGCGGCGCGCACCTGTACGCCCGGCACCACCTGCTGGAGCTGCTGAATGCCTTTATTCACCGATTCCGTGCTGCGGCCATTGACGATCACTTCCGCACCGCTTTCTGCCAGACCTCTGGCAATGGCGAATCCGATCCCGCCGGTTGAGGCGGTCACCAGCGCCACTTTCCCCGCAAAGTCGATTTTCATCATCTGCTCCTTCTCGTTTTAACGTTCAGACCTTAAAGCGTAGCAGGTGAGGATGACGGCTCCTGGCTAAAAAGGCGCAATAGCGTTTCAACCTGTTCATCAAGCGGGGCGAGGGAACGCTTAACAATCAGGTGTAGCGGCGTTGCCCTGCGCGCGCCGTGGCTCAGCGGCAGGCGTTTCAGTACGCCCTGATCCAGCTGGGTCTGGATGCGTTCCTCTGGCAGCCAGCCGTAGCCGACCTGAGAGACGACGGCCTCTATGGCGGCATCGATGGTGGAGAAGGTCCACGACTCGCCGGCAGCACGCGCGGCGGGCTGGCTGTCCGCAATCTGGATAAGCGGCCACGGGCGCAGCATCTCATCATTTAGCGGCGCGTCGAGGCGAAACAGGGGATGCCGGGAATGGGCCACGGCAACAAAGTCGATATTCATCAGCCATTCGCCGAGCCCGGTAATGTCCTGGCGGCGGGTTAAGACCATCACATCGGCTTCGTCGTTAATGGCGTCGGCGCGGGTATTTTCCAGCACCTCGGTCAGACGTACCTGAGTCTGGGGATACTGCTGCTGGAACTGACGAAGAATAGCGAACAGGCGGCGGCGCGGGAAAATGGAGTCCACCACCAGATCCAACCGCGTGCGCATTCCGTTACGAAGGGTCGCTGCGCGCGTCTCAACATACGAAAACGCTTTCAGCAGCGGTTTTACCTGGTTGAGAAGAAGCTCTCCGGCCGGAGTTAACACCGCCCGTCGCCCCTCCGGGACCAGCAGCGCCACGCCGAGCCGCTCCTGCAGCAGCGACAGGTTATAGCTTACCGAGGACTGGCTGCGGTGGGTTTCTTCCGCGGCTTTGGCAAAGCTGCCCGCTTCCACCACTCTTTCCAATAAAGCCCATTGTTCCAGCGTCGTCTTATGCATGATTTATCTAAAATTTGGATGAATTTGATTAAAACATAGCGTTATTCATTCATTTTTTGAAGGGGTAAGATCCTCTCATCAAAACAAAGGAGACATCTTATGAACACCTTCGACAAACACGACTTAAGCGGCTTTGTTGGTAAACATCTTGTATATACCTACGATAATGGCTGGAACTACGAGATTTACGTAAAAAATGAGACTACGCTTGATTACCGTATTCACAGCGGTCTTGTGGCCAACCGTTGGGTGAAAGATCAGCAGGCTTATATCGTTCGGGTAGGCGAGAGCATCTATAAAATTTCCTGGACCGAGCCAACCGGTACCGACGTCAGCCTGATCGTGAACCTGGGCGACAAACTGTTCCACGGCACCATCTTCTTCCCACGCTGGATCATGAACAATCCGGAAAAAACCGTCTGCTTCCAGAACGACCATATTCCGCTGATGAACAGCTATCGCGATGCGGGCCCGGCGTATCCAACTGAAGTGATTGATGAATTTGCCACGATCACCTTTGTACGCGACTGCGGTGCAAATAATGAAAGCGTCATCGCCTGCGCAGCCAGCGAGTTACCAAAAAACTTCCCAGATAACTTAAAATAAGCGCGACAATTAACTAAAAAGAAAAGTTCCCGGCTATTTCATATTATTTTGAAATGGCCGGGATTTTTTTTGTTTGTTGATGATTGGTTTAAATGAATCCATTTCAAAATGTTGCGGAAGCTCACATTAAAAATATTTAATATTAATTTAACTTGTTGTTTTTCAAGTGCCTGCTAGTTGTCTTATAACGATGCAAACGTTGTCTTAATTTTTCCCTAAGGAAAGAGAGCTACTTTGATAAAAGTTTATGGTTCGTTGAAATAAACGGGCTGGCATTTGGTTAATATCAAAAACATGCCGTTTTTATTACAAGGAAATTAATAATGAGTGATTTTTTGCCTTTTTCCCGCCCGTCGATGGGGCATGAGGAATTAGCGGCGCTGCAGGAGGTTTTAACCTCCGGCTGGATCACCACTGGGCCAAAGAACCAGGAACTTGAAGAGGCATTCTGCCAACTTACCGGGAATCAGCATGCGATTGCCGTCTGTTCAGCCACCGCAGGAATGCACGTCACGCTGATGGCGCTGGATATTGGCCTGGGCGATGAAGTCATTACCCCTTCCCAGACCTGGGTCTCCACGCTGAATATGATCGTGTTGCTGGGTGCCACACCGGTCATGATTGATGTGGACAAAGACACATTAATGGTGACGCCAGAAGCCGTTGAAGCCGCCATTACCCCGCGTACCAAAGCCATTATTCCCGTTCATTATGCCGGCGCGCCGTGTGACATCGACGCTATTCATGCCATCGGTGAACGTCACGGTATTCCGGTGATTGAAGATGCGGCCCATGCCGCCGGAACGTACTACAAGAACCGTCATGTGGGCTGGAAAGGGACGGCGATTTTTTCCTTCCACGCCATTAAAAATATGACCTGTGCGGAAGGCGGCCTGGTCGTCACGGATAATGCCCAGCTGGCACAGCGGATCCGCAGTCTGAAATTCCATGGCCTGGGCGTAGATGCCTATGACCGCCAGACGCACGGTCGCGCGCCGCAGGCGGAAGTGATCGCGCCGGGCTATAAATACAACCTCGCGGATATTAACGCTGCTATCGCGCTAGTGCAGTTAGGCAAACTGAAAGAGGCCAACAGGCGCCGCCAGGAGATCGCTGAACGCTATCTGCGGGAGCTTGCCGATACGCCGTTTCAGCCGCTCACCATTCCGTCATGGCCGCACGTGCACGCCTGGCACCTGTTTATTATTCGCGTTGATGAAGCGCGCTGTGGGATTTCACGCGACAACCTGATGGCGGCGCTGAAAGAGAAAGGCATCGGTACCGGCCTCCACTTCCGCGCGGCCCACACCCAAAAATACTACCGCGAGCGTTTTCCTGATGTATCGCTCCCGAATTCTGAATGGAATAGCGCGCGTATTTGTTCTCTCCCTCTTTTCCCGGATATGACTCATGACGACACAACCCGCGTCATTACCGCACTCCATCAGCTTGCAGGACATTGATATGTTCAGTGCACCGCCTGTACAAAAAGTTTCCGTGGTCATCCCGGTTTATAACGAGCAGGAGAGCCTGCCCGAACTGATCCGCCGTACAACGGCCGCCTGCGACACGATGGGCAAGGCTTATGAAATTCTGCTGGTGGATGACGGCAGTAGCGATAATTCGGCACTGATGCTGACAGAGGCCGCGCAGGCTGAAGGCAGCCACATTGTTGCCGTGCTCCTCAACCGCAACTATGGCCAGCACTCGGCGATTATGGCGGGGTTTAGCCACGTCACGGGCGATCTGATCATCACTCTGGATGCTGACCTGCAAAACCCGCCGGAAGAGATCCCGCGCCTGGTTGCCAAAGCCGATGAAGGCTATGACGTGGTCGGCACGGTTCGCCAGAACCGTCAGGACAGTCTGTTCCGAAAGCTAGCCTCACGCACGATTAACCGACTGATTCAGCGCACTACCGGTAAAGCGATGGGCGATTACGGCTGCATGCTGCGCGCCTACCGCCGCCATATTGTCGACGCCATGCTGCATTGCCATGAGCGCAGCACCTTTATTCCGATCCTCGCCAACACCTTTGCCCGTAAGGCAACGGAAATTCCGGTTCTGCACGCCGAGCGCGAGCACGGGGAATCGAAGTACAGCTTTATGCGTCTCATCAACCTGATGTATGACCTCATCACCTGCCTGACCACCACACCGCTGCGTCTGCTGAGCGTGTTCGGCAGCATCATCGCCTTGGCCGGGTTTACGCTGTCCGTCCTGCTGGTGGTGCTGCGGCTGGTCTTTGGCCCGCAGTGGGCGGCGGAAGGGGTCTTCATGCTCTTTGCCGTGCTGTTTATGTTCATTGGCGCCCAGTTTGTCGGGATGGGCCTTCTCGGTGAATACATTGGCCGTATCTATAACGATGTTCGCGCGCGTCCGCGCTACTTTATTCAACGTGTTGTCCGTCAGGAACACAAAGCGTCTCAAGAGGAAATTCATCCATGAAAGCTGTTGTATTTGCCTATCACGATATGGGGTGCACGGGCACGTTGGCCCTGCTGGAAGCAGGCTATGATATTGCTGCAATCTTTACCCATCCGGACACGGCCGGAGAGAATAACTTTTTTGGCTCCGTGGCGCGTATCGCCGCCGAGCGCGGGATCCCGGTTTATGCACCGGACGACGTAAACCATCCGCTGTGGGTGGAGCGCATCCGCGCGCTCGCGCCTGACGCGATCTTCTCGTTCTACTATCGCAACCTGCTTTCCGACGAGATCTTAGGTCTGGCCGCAAAAGGGGCCTTTAATCTTCATGGCTCTCTGCTGCCAGCCTACCGTGGACGCGCCCCGCTGAACTGGGTGCTGGTGAACGGTGAAACGGAAACGGGCGTGACGCTGCACCGCATGGTGCGTCGCGCGGATGCGGGCGCTATCGTGGCACAGCAGAAGGTCGCTATTGATGCGGACGAAACTGCGCTGCAGCTGCATCAAAAGCTGAATGCGACGGCGCAGACGCTGCTGCGTGATGCACTTCCAGGCATCCTTAACGGCACCTTCAGCGAAACCGCGCAGGATGAGAGCAAGGCAAGCTGCTTTGGCCGCCGCGCGCCGGAAGATGGCCGTCTGGACTGGAACAAGCCCGCTCGCCAGCTGCACAACCTGGTGCGCGCCGTGACCGATCCGTGGCCGGGCGCATACAGCTTTGCGGGCGTCAGCAAGTTTATCGTCTGGAAATCCCGCGTGCGTGATGACATCCCGGCCGCTAAACCGGGCACCGTCGTTTCGGTCTCTCCGCTGATTGTGAGCTGCGGCGAGCAGGCGCTGGAGATCGTCACCGGGCAAACCGACAACGGCCTGTACGTTCAGGGCACGCAGCTGGCACAGTCTCTGGGCCTGGTGGCCGGGGCGCTGATCACCAGCGCACCAGTTGTTGCCATCAAGCGCCGCACCCGCGTGCTGATCCTGGGCGTGAACGGCTTTATCGGTAACCACCTGACCGAACGTCTGCTTAAGGACGATAACTACGAGATTTACGGTCTGGATATTGGCGCGGATGCCATCAGCCGTTTCCTCGACAACCCGCGCTTCCACTTCGTGGAAGGGGACATCAGCATCCATTCCGAGTGGATTGAATACCACATTAAGAAATGTGACGTAGTGCTGCCGCTGGTCGCCATTGCCACGCCAATCGAGTACACCCGTAACCCGCTGCGCGTGTTCGAGCTGGACTTCGAGGAGAACCTGAAGATCATCCGCGACTGCGTGAAATACGACAAGCGCATCATCTTCCCGTCCACCTCTGAAGTGTACGGCATGTGTACCGATAAGAACTTCGATGAAGACACTTCCAACCTGGTGGTCGGGCCGATCAACAAACAGCGCTGGATTTACTCCGTCTCCAAACAGCTGCTGGACCGCGTGATTTGGGCCTACGGTGAGAAAGAAGGCCTGCGCTTTACCCTGTTCCGTCCGTTCAACTGGATGGGTCCGCGTCTGGATAACCTGAACGCGGCGCGTATCGGTAGCTCCCGTGCGATCACCCAGCTGATCCTGAACCTGGTAGAAGGCTCACCGATTAAGCTTATCGAAGGCGGTAAGCAGAAACGCTGCTTTACGGATATCAGCGACGGTATCGAAGCGCTGTTCCGCATCATCGAAAACAAGGATAACCGCTGCAACGGTCAAATCATCAACATTGGTAACCCGGACAACGAAGCGAGCATTCGCGAGCTGGCCGAGATGCTGCTGGCCAGCTTTGAGCGCCATCCGCTGCGCGATAAATTCCCGCCGTTTGCCGGTTTCCGCGAAGTAGAAAGCAGCAGCTACTACGGTAAAGGCTATCAGGACGTTGAGCACCGTAAGCCAAGCATTCGCAACGCGAAGCGCTGCCTGAACTGGACGCCGACGGTGAAGATGGAGCAGACCATTGATGAAACGCTCGATTTCTTCCTGCGCACCGTGGAGCTGTCGGAACAGGACTCATGAAAAAAGTCGGTTTACGCATTGATGTCGACACCTTCAGGGGAACGCGTGACGGCGTACCCAAACTGCTGGAACTGCTGAGCAAGCACGGCGTGCGTTCAAGCATTTTCTTCAGCGTGGGGCCTGACAACATGGGACGCCATTTATGGCGTCTGATTAAACCGGCATTTCTGTTCAAAATGCTGCGCTCGCGCGCAGCATCCCTCTACGGCTGGGATATTTTGCTGGCCGGCACCGCCTGGCCCGGCAGACGTATCGGCGCGGGTAATGAAGCCGTTATCCGCGAGGCGGCGCAGCATCATGAGGTCGGTCTGCACGCCTGGGATCACCATGCCTGGCAAGCCTGGGCCGGCGTCTGGGACATCCCGCGCCTGTCCCGTGAGGTCGAGCGTGGGATGCTGGAGCTGGAGGCCATTACCGGTCAGCCCGTGCGCTGCTCCGCCGTGGCGGGATGGCGTGCAGATCAGCGCGTCGTGAAAGCCAAAGAAGCCTTTGCGTTTCGCTACAACAGCGACTGCCGCGGAACCGGACCTTTTTTGCCGCTGTTAGGCGAAAATCGCTACGGTACGGTGCAAATTCCGGTCACGCTTCCCACCTGGGATGAAGTGGTCGGGCGCGAGGTAAAGGCGGATGAGTTCAATCGCTACATTCTGGACCGCATTCATCGTGACGCCGGCACGCCGGTGTATACCATCCATGCCGAAGTGGAAGGGATTGCGTATCAGCATGATTTCGATGAACTGTTGACGATGGCCGCTCAGGAGGGTATTGAATTTTGCCCGTTGAGCGAGCTGCTGCCGGACGACCTCAGCACCCTGCCCGTGGGTAAAGTCGTACGCAATGAAATGGCTGGCAGGGAAGGCTGGCTTGGCTATCAACAAACCGTGAGTCCGGTCCCATGAAAACAGC
Organism: Enterobacter sp. 61D5; assembly: GCF_034107965.1. NCBI lineage: Bacteria > Pseudomonadati > Pseudomonadota > Gammaproteobacteria > Enterobacterales > Enterobacteriaceae > Enterobacter > Enterobacter sp. 61D5. Next base: position 107,567 of record NZ_JAWNFK010000019.1, on the reverse strand, counting down.
CCGTTATGGCTTAGCGCTTCTCGCACTGTTTATCGTTTACTACCTCATTCCGGTCGATATTCGTCTGCTCTGGCAGCCTGATGAAACGCGCTATGCGGAAATCAGCCGCGAAATGCTGGCATCCGGAGACTGGGTTGTCCCACATTTTCTGGGGCTGCGTTACTTTGAAAAGCCGATTGCCGGCTACTGGATCAACAGCATCGGGCAGATGCTGTTCGGGCACACGAACCTCGCCGTGCGCGCCGGGTCCATCTTCTCCACTGGTTTAGCCGCGCTGCTGGTCATCTGGATGGCCTGGCGTCTCTGGCGGGATAAACGTGTTGCCATTTTCTCCGGTCTTATCTTCCTGACCCTGTTCCTGGTGTATGGCATTGGCACGTATGCTGTGCTGGATCCTATCATCACCCTGTGGCTGGTGGCGGCCATGTGCAGCTTCTGGCTGGCCTCACAGGCCCAAACCGTTGCCGGAAAAGCGGGGGGCTATGTGCTGCTTGGGCTGGCCTGCGGGATGGGGGTGATGACCAAAGGCTTTCTGGCGCTGGCCGTTCCGGTGATTGGCGTGCTGCCGTGGGTGATCGCCCAGAAGCGCTGGAAAGAGGTGCTGATTTTTGGCTGGCTCGCGATCCTGAGCTGCGTGCTGATCGTTCTGCCGTGGGCGCTGGCCATTGCGCAGCGTGAGCCTGACTTCTGGCGTTACTTCTTCTGGGTTGAGCATATTCAGCGCTTTGCCCAGAGCGACGCGCAGCACAAAGCTCCGTTCTGGTACTACGTGCCGTTCCTGATTGCGGGCAGCCTGCCGTGGCTGGCGCTTTTGCCCGGCGCGTTTCGTCTCGGTTGGAATGACAGACAAAACGCGGGTGGCGGGTTCTATCTGCTGGGTTGGGTGGTGATGCCGCTGCTGTTCTTCAGCATCGCCAAAGGCAAGCTTCCGACCTATATTCTGCCGTGCTTTGCCCCGCTGGCTATCCTGATGGCGCGCTATGCCTGCCTCGCGGCGGAAAAAGGTGCCAGAGCGTTACGCATTAACGGCGGGATTAACCTGGCGTTTGGCGTTATCGGCGTGGTGGCGGCGCTGGTGGTCTCGCCGTGGGGACTGTCTAAGCATCCGGTCTGGACGTCGGTCGAACTGTATAAAGTCTTCTGTGCGGTAGTGGCGTTCCTCATCTGGGCGGCGGTAGGCTGGTTTACGTTCAGACAGAGCCAGCAGCGCTGGTGGCTGGCGGCACTGTGCCCTGCAGGGGTGGCGCTGCTGATTGGTTTTGCCATTCCTAACCTGGTGGTGGATTCCAAACAGCCGCAGTCGCTGGTCGATACCGTGCGCGAACCGCTGCAGGAAAGCCGGTTCGTGCTGGCCAATAACGTTGGCGTGGCCGCGGGCCTGGCGTGGGAGCTGAAGCGCAATGACATCACGATGTTCGATCAGAGTGGCGAACTGCGCTACGGATTGGATTATCCCGATGCGAAAGATCGTTATGTTGATAAAGACGACTTCACGAAGTGGTTGACGGAGCATCGTCAGCAGGGGCGCATCTCGCTGGTGATGCTGCTCTCAAAACGCGACGATATTTCACAGGCGAATTTACCGCAGCCGGACAATCTCTATATTCAGGGACGTCTGGCCTTGCTGGAGTATCTGCCGAAGTGATGACCTGGATCTGGCTGATACTGGCAAGCTTGCTCAGCTGCGCGGGGCAGCTGTGTCAGAAACAAGCCACCCGTCCGGCGAAAACCGGGCGGCGTGGGACGCATATCGCGCTGTGGCTGGGTCTGGCACTGCTGGCGCTGGGGAGTGGGATGCTGGTCTGGCTGGTGGTGCTGCAACGTCTGCCTGTCGGCATTGCCTATCCTATGCTGAGCCTCAATTTTGTCTGGGTGACGCTGGCGGCGAAGGTTTTCTGGCGTGAGCACGTTGCAGCGCACCACTGGCTGGGGGTGGGGTTGATCATCATTGGGATTGTTATCCTGGGAGGGAGCCTGTGAAAGGTGCATTCTGGGCCTTATGCAGCGTGCTGTTAGTCAGCGCGGCGCAGCTGTTGCTGCGCGATGCCATGCAGGCATTGCCACCGGTCAGCGATGTTAAGGCGCTTATTTCCGCGCTGTGGCACTTCTCATCCGGCACGGGGGCGCTGCTGCTGGGGCTGATGGGGTACGTGGCCTCTATGGGCTGCTGGTATCTGGCGCTGCATCGTATGGCGCTCAGCAAAGCCTATGCCCTGCTGAGCCTCAGCTATATTCTGGTGTGGGCCGCCGCGATCCTTCTGCCTGGCTGGGGGGAGCGCTTCTCCTGGCACGGGCTGGTGGGCGTCGGGTTTATTATTCTGGGCGTGTTAGTGATTTTTCTGCCCCGAACGTCCCAACGTGAATAATCGACTCGTGGGTCAGGGTATAAGGGGTCGATGTGCAGACGGCAAGGCTCAGCGAGCCGACCTGTAGCTGACTGACCGCGTGCGTCTGCGCCGTGCTGTCGATGCTGACAATCTGCCATGCGCTGCCGCCACGCTGTTTCACAATCGCTTCTTTTCGCGTCCAGATACGCCAGAACGCGGAAAGCCGTTCCTCGGGCGCTTCACGCTCCAGCTCGTCATGCTCCGTCATGCTGAATACCGCATTAGCCAGCGCCTGCCAGTTCTTCCTCGGGCGAATCACTTCGATATCGCAGCCGACTTCGCCTTCATCGCTCATCAGCAGGGCGATATCGTCACCGCTGTGGCTCAGGTTGAACCACAGCGGATGACCCTTCGCAAAGGCCGGTTTGCCCTGCTCGCCGTAAATGATGTTGGGGAGCGGGCGAGGGGATAACGTTCTGGCGAGCAGCGTCCTCCCGGCCAGCCAGGAGGCCTGTCGGGCACCCTGAGGCGCCCTGTCTGCGAGCGCTGACGCCAGCGGGTCCGCGCAAAGAGTGGAGATTTTTCCCAGTACAAACTGGTACATAGTTACGCCCAGCGTTTAATGATAATCGAGGTGTTGATGCCGCCAAACGCGAAGTTATTGCTTTGCAGATACTCGCAGTCAATCTGACGGGCTTCTCCCATAATATAATCTAAAGCACCGCATTGCTCATCCGGCTGCGTTAAATTGAGCGTCGGGGCAAACCAGCCTTCACGCATCATCTGCAGGCTCATCCACGCTTCCAGCGCGCCGCAGGCACCCAGCGTATGGCCAAAATAGCTCTTCAGCGAGGAAACCGGCACGCTGTCACCATAGATAGCGGCGGTGGCCAGGCTTTCGGCGATATCGCCGCGATCGGTGGCGGTACCGTGCGCGGAGATATACCCCATATCCCGGGCGCTTAATCCCGCCATGGACAGCGACTGCTCCATGCAAATCTGCATGGTTTCACGCTGAGGCTGGGTGATATGGGCCGCGTCGCAGTTAGTGGCAAAGCCTACGATTTCGCCGTAGATCGTGGCCCCGCGCGCTTTTGCATGCTCCAGCTCTTCCAGAATCAGGGTGCCTGCGCCTTCTCCAATCACCAGACCATCGCGCTGCGTATCAAATGGCGACGGGGTGTGTTTAGGCGCGTCATTGCGCTGGCTGGTGGCGAACAGCGTATCAAATACCGCCGCTTCAGACGGACACAGCTCCTCAGCGCCCCCCGCGACCATCACGGTCTGATACCCGTGGCGAATGGCCTCCCAGGCGTAGCCAATCGCCTGGCTGCCGGAGGTACAGGCGCTTGAGGTCGGGATGACGCGGCCGCGTAGTCCAAAGAACAGGCCGGTATTCACCGCCGTAGTGTGCGGCATCATCTGGACGTAGGTTGTCCCGGTGATGTTATTGGTGTGCTTTTCGGTGAGCATGGTCGCGAATTCGCTGACGGGCCCGGTGCTGCCAGTCGAAGAACCGTAGGCGATACCGGTTTGGCCGTTGGTGAGCACCGCTTCGCCAATCAGTCCCGCCTGCTCCAGCGCCAGCTCGGTGGCGCGGGTCGACATCAACGACACCCGGCCCATCGCGCGAATACGCTTGCGGGTATAGTGCTCCGGCAGCGTGAAATCATCGATCGGCGCGCCCAGGAGGGTATGCAGGCCATCATACACCTGCCATTCCGGCATTTTACGCACCGCGTTTTCATAAGCCAGCAGCCTGCTGGAAACGGATTGCCAGCTTTCGCCAAAGGCGGTCACGCCGCCCATGCCCGTAATCACCACGCGACGCGTCATAGCATTCCTCCGTTAATGGAAATGACCTGGCGGGTAACGTAGCCCGCAATATCCGACATCAGATAGCTTGCCAGCCCGGCGACCTCCTCAGCCTGGCCCATACGTTTCATTGGGATGATGGACATCGCTTCCTTCAGCGCGGCTTCTTCCATCTCAATCATGCCGGTATCAATCAGACCCGGGGCGATGCAGTTGACGGTGATTTTGCGTTTTGCCAGCTCAATCGCCAGCGCTTTGGTGGCGCCGATAATGCCCGCTTTGGCCGCGCTGTAGTTCACCTGTCCGCGGTTGCCCATCACGCCGGACACGGACGATAAGGTGATAATGCGCCCCCCTTTACGGGTGCCAATCATCGGCATAATGCAGGGGTGAATGACGTTATAAAAACTGTCGAGATTGGTGTGGATCACCCTGTCCCAGTCGTCTTCGCTCAGCGCCGGAAAGGCGCCGTCGCGCGTAATTCCGGCGTTGCTGACCACGCCATACCATGCGCCATGGGCTTCAATCTCCTGCTCCAGCACTTCGCGGCACTGTTCGCGGTTGCCCACATCAAAGGCGAGTAAACGACCGTTGCCACCCGCCTGCGTGATGGCGTCCAGCGTCTCCTGCGCGCCTGCGGCATCACGATGGTAATGCACGCCTACGGTAAACCCGTCGGCGGCGAGCTGGCGGGCGATGGCGCGCCCTATGCCTTTGCTGGCCCCTGTGACCAGTACGGAACGACTCATGCGTTAGATCCCTGATTAAAAAGCGATGTTAATTCTTCTGCGCTCGGCTGGAAGGTGTTGACCCGGCCCGTGGCCAGCGTCTCTTCATTCGCGGAAATCGCGCATTCAAAGCTGCCGAAGCGTTCGTCCTGCATCAGCAGCTTAACGGTGATGTCCAGCGTCAGGCCTGCGGCGAAATGCCCGCTGGCGCAGACCAGCTCGCGCGCGCCGAGCACCATGCCCAGCGCGATATGATCCTGCCCCTGCTGCCGGCGATGCCAGCCTGACCAGACGCCGACGGTCTGCGCCATAAGCTCGAGCGCGTACCAGCCCGGTAGGTCGCCATCGGCATTCAGAAACGGCGCCAGCACGCTTTGCCCGCTGACGGCCACGCGGCAGACCGCCGTGTCGTCCGTGACGCACTCAACGGACCCCAGCAGCATCATTGGCGCCTCGTGCGGCAAATAGGCTTCGGGTGATAAGTAGCTCATGAGGCTCTCCCCAGCAGGATGCTGGCGTTATTGCCACCAAACGCGAACGAGTTAGACAAAATGACCGGCTTTTTCAGAGCGGCGCGCTGGTGCAGCAGGCCGCACGACGCCAGCGTGTCGTCCGGCGCGTAGCGGGCGAAGTCCTGCTGCGGCAACGGCAGATCGCGCGTCAGAATCAGCCAGCTCAGGGCCGCTTCGGTAATACCGGCGGCGCCCAGCGTATGGCCGGTAAGGTGTTTGGTTGAGCTGCACGGCACGCTTTCCCCGAAGAGATCGTGCACCACCTGCGATTCAATCTGATCGTTGAGCGGCGTGGCCGTGCCGTGCAGGTTGATGTAGCCGATATCCTGCGGCTGCATACCCGCTTCGTTAAGCGCCTGCGCGATAGCCCTTATCGCCCCTTCGCCCTGCGGATGCGGAGCGGAAATATGGTACGCATCGCTGGATTCGCCCGTTCCGAGCAGCGCCACGTCGGCGGGCTCCCGGCTCAATACCATCAGCGCGGCGGCTTCACCAATGGTGATCCCCCGGCGGTCTCGACCAAACGGCTCGCAGAGCGTGGGGGAGAAGGATTCAAGGCTGTTAAAACCGTTGACGGGCATCCGGCTCAGGGTATCGGCCCCGCCGACAATGGCGATGTCCACCAGCCCGGCTTCAATCAGACGTTTGCCGCCGATCATCGCCCGCGCGCTGGAAGAGCAGGCCGTCGAGATCGTATAGGCCGGGCCTTCGAGCTGAAGCCAGTTGGCGAGGAAGCGGGACGGATCGCCAAGCTCCTGCTGCGGATACTGCCAGCGCGTGCTCGCTTCGCCATGGGTCATGCGGCGCACGTGCTCATCGCCCTCATCCAGCCCGGAGGTGCTGGTCCCCAGCACCACGGCCACGCGGTCGCGACCGACGCGGGCGATGGCCTCGTCAACCGCGGGCTGAATCTGCGCCAGCGCGGCCAGCAGCAGCTGGTTATTGCGGGTGCGGTGTGCGGAGAAGGTGTCCGGGATAGGCGGAAGCTCGCCTTCCACGCCGCCCAGTACGGCTTCGGGTAAACCCTGCAGCCAGCCGGTCCGGGCGTGCATCCCCGGCGCCACGCCTGCCGTCAGGTTCGCGGCAATCTCGTCAGGCGAGTTGCCCAGCGCGTTGACCATGCCAACAGCGGATATATAAATCATCTCAGTCACCCAGATATTGAATGGTGATGTGGTATTTAAAGACGTGTTGCTCGATGCTGATCGGCTCGCGCTTGCCTTTGCGCTGCAGGTAAACAATCTCCGTCACCAGCTTGCCGCTGGCGTTTCGCAGCTCGCGCCGATCGCCATTGTCCGTTAACGTCCAGCCCTTCGGCAACTGCGGCTGCCAGGCGCTAATCGGCCAGTGGCTGAGCATCACGTCGGCCAGCACCTGGCTGGCTGGCGGCAGCTGCGGCACGACGATCGACTGCTCGGTATGAATACCGGTCTCATCGTACGTCGCCAGGAACAGGCGAATGCCCACGGAAGAGAGCCCGGCCAGCGTGACCTTATGCGCATCCGCGTTGAGCATCACCAGCAGAGACTGCGTTTGTCCGTTAAAGCTGCCGGTAAGCAGCTGCTGGGAGCTTACCGCCGGGCTAATGCCGGGCGGCGGCAGCGTCACTCTGGTGCCCGGCTGGAGCCAGGCCTGAGGCCGCGTCTCTTTCGTATCGGTCGAATGGCTGCAGCCCGCCAGCAGCAGCGCCGCGGCCAGCGCAACGGCGCGATAAAAAGCGATCATTTACGTTTTCTCTCTTTCTTATCCGGCATCGCCAGCGGAGCCAGCAGGAAGGCGGTAAAAATACCGCTCACCAGCACAATACCAAAGCTGCTGATGGCCTGGGTGGCGCTGAAGACGAGCATGCCCAGCGTCAGCAGCGTGGTCATCATGGCCAGCGTAATCGCCAGCATGGAGGTCAGCGGCGTACCGCGCGGGTTGCTGAAAAACAGCGTGTAGTTAATGCCAATGCCGAGCACCAGTACCAGCGCCAGCAGTGAGAACAGATTCACCGGGTGGCCCGTTGCGGCCAGCACCGCCAGGCCGCAGCTCAGCGACAGCACGGAAGGCACCAGGCTTATCAGCCCTTTACGCCAGCCGAGGCGCAGCATCGCCCCGCAGGCAATCACTGCCAGCGCGGCAAGCAGTAGCCCCGTCAGCAGCGTGCGGTAAAGGGCAAACAGGCTATCAAAGCTGGCTTTGCGATCGACCCAGACGACGCCGTCATGGCGCGCGGCCAGTTCACCGAGGTAAGCGCTGTTTTTCGCGCCGTCCACCGGCACGAGCACGCCGCTTTCCCCGTCGGGCAGGGTCAGCCAGAGCAGACGCCAGCCTTCGCTGGCCGGGCTTTTAAGCCACGCGTCCACGCTGACCGGCATGGCATCGAGGTTTGGGGATACGGCGCTGAGCCCGGCGCTTTTCAGCACGTTCGTCACCGCAGGCGCGGCCTTCTGCAGCAGCGTAAGATCGCTTTTCTGGCGCGCCAGCGAGTTCAGCGGTAGGGTACGCCAGCGGGCGATCTCTCCGGCTTTTTGCGCCTGTGCCAGCGCCGGGGTAAAGGCTTCCAGCCGCTCCAGCGTTTGCTGAGGCGAGGCGCCATGCACCACAAACCATTTCTGATCGACGCTCTGTCCGGTCAGGGCGGTAATGGCCTTCTCCTGGGCCAGGATATCTTTCGGCAGGGCCTGTAGCTGGGCGATGTCGTCGTCCACCCTCAGGGCGCTCATCCCCACGGCGGAGAGCAGCGCCAGCGCGACGGGCAAACCAACCGACAGTTTTTTATTGCGTCGCCAGGCGGCCAGCCAGCGCAGCATCAGGACCATTAGCGGAACCGGGCGCACCGGTAAACCCCGGCACAGCCACGGATGCCAGAAAATCACCGTCAGGCAGGAGGCGCTCAGCCCCACGGCGGCGAACACCGCCATCTGGCGGATCCCGGGGAAGGGGGCCAGCATCATAATCAGGTAGGCGGCAACGGTCGTCAGCAGCGCCAGCAGCAGCGCATTGCGTACTTTGGCCAGGCTTTGCCAGGGGGAATATTCCGCGCCGTGCACCATCCGTTCGGTCAGGTAGTAGAGCGTGTAGTCGGCTGAAATACCGATGATGCTCATGCTCATCACCAGCGTCATCAGGTGCAGTTCGCCAAAGAGCAGCAGCGTCACCACCGTACCCGCCAGCGCGCCGATGGCAATGGAGAGCACGCTCAGCAGCAGCGGGCGCAGAGAGCGGAACACCGCCACGATGAGCAGGAACACGCCAAGCAGGGTGGCGATGCCCAGCGTCGAGACGTCGCGTTTGGCCTGCTGGCTGGCGTAATCGCTGTAGAACACGGTCCCGCGCGAAAGCAGCTGCGCCTGCGGGAAACGCGCTTTTAGCGTCTCCTGCAGCGCGTTAAGCGTCGTCACGAGCCGGTGGGTCTGCTGCATATCAAATGACGAGCCCGCCAGCTCGCCGTGCAGCAGATACCAGTAGTTTCCCGCCTCATCCTGTGTGACCAGCCAGCCGTCCATCAGCCGCAGCTTCTGGCCGTTTTGCGCCAGAGCGAGCTGCGAGCCGCGCATCAGCATCAGGGGATCGTTTTGCAGCTCTTTGCCGCTGACGCCGGAAAAGGCCGAATAGAGCTGAGATAAAATCCACTGCGCCTGCGCTTCCCCGCCGTTTTGCAGGCGAGCGCGGGTGGCGGGATCGATCAGGCCATTCCGGTGCTGCCAGAAGAACTCTCCCCAGGCCTTTTGCCCGGCGGCGTCCATAGGGCCTTTGACCTCGCTGAGCGAATCGCTGCTTTGCAGCAGCGCCAGCCACTGCTGCGCCACGCGCGGATCGGGCTCTTTGCCGGGGCTGACCAGCCAGACCAGCTGGCGGTCGAGACGCTGCATAAACCCGTCGTTGAGCGCCGGCGGGATCGCCCCCAGCGTCTGCTTCGGCAGCATGGCCAGCACGCTGCTGTTCAGACGCGCGCCGGGCAGCAGCGACAGCAGCACGCCCAGCAGAATCAGGCATAGCGTGGCCCACATCAGCGCCGGGCGCAGGGATTTACGGTGCGGCAAAGCGTTGGCGTTCGTCATCGGTCAGGCTGGCGGGCGTCAGTTGGTGGCGTGAAAGGGCGATATCGGTACGGTCGCCCTGTTTGTCGTTGAGGCGAATCGTCTCCAGATAGGTCGCGCCGCCCAGATCGAGGGTGGCGAAAATCTTGTCTAGCGGCGTCGTTTTTGGCGTAAGCACCAGCGACCAGCGGCCCGCGCCCAGGTCTTTAAAATCGATGCGGAAGTTCTCTTCAAGCACCCTGCGGTCGGCCTGGAACAGGGCCCGCAGAAGATGGTTGAACTGGAACATCTGCGGATTATTGTCGGCGGTGACGGTCTGCGGCGGCTGGCCGTTAATGGCCTGAACCATCCGCTTGTCGTCCAGCAGGAGCGTCATCGGAAACGGCGCTTTTTGATCCCACAGCAGGCCGCTGTCGCGAGCGATCAGCATCTCGCCCTGCGAGCGCAGCGGCTGCGGCATATCTTTTATGGTGCGAACCTGTTCGAAGTGCGCGCGCACGACGGGCTGTCCGGTGAAGCGCTGCTGCAGTTCATCCAGCGTCACGGCGCTGACCAGCGGGCTGACGATCAGCGCCAGCAAAGGCAACCATTTCATGGTGTCACTCCCATTCGTTCAAACAGTATTGCCGGGCTCACAAAGCACATTTCGCGGGTGGCTTCTTCCACCGCCACCTGGATGGTGTAACCGGTGGTGGTGCGTTTGCCGGTCTGCGCATCGAAAATTTGATAGGCAATGCGCAGGCGGTTTTCATACTCTTCAACGTGCGCGCGGACGCGAATACGCTGCTCAAAGGTCACCGCATCGCGGTATTTCACCCGGGTATCGACGACGGGCCAGACGTAGCCGGAGGCCTTCATCTGGCGATAGCCATAGTCAAACTGATTGAGCAGCGCCTCGCGGGCGATCTCAAAGTAGCGGAAATAGTTACCGTGCCAGACCACGCCCATCATATCGACGTCGTGGAACGGAACGGTGATCTCAACTTCAGTCGTAAAGCGGGGATCGGTCAGCACCCTTTACTCCTTCTCTCTGGACTCTGGCAGATGCCAGAAATCGAAAAAATTAAACCAGTCGAGCGGCGACAGGAGGGCGTAATGCTCCAGCCGCTGCGCGTAGCGATCGACGGTCTCCTGCAGCGCCTGCTGGCGTTCGCCGCGCGGCAGGCGCAGTGGGTCGGCAAACGGTTCACTGTGCAGTACGAGCTTACCCTGCTGGCGCAGGGCAAAGATCAGCACCACCGGGCAGCGCAGGATGGAGGCCAGGATAAACGGCCCCTGTGGGAACGGCGCTGGCTGGCCCATGAACGGGCTCCAGATCACCCGCCACTCGCCGCCACGCTGCGGATTGACCGCGATGCGGTCGCCCACAATCGCGACCCATTCTCCCCGCTCAAGCTTCTCTTTGATGGCAATCGCGGTGTCCGGGCCGATGTCGGTAACCGACATCAAATTCACGCCCGCCTGGGGCGCCATTTCGCTCATGATTTGCTTAAAACGCTGGGCGTTCTCGCTGAAGACCAGGGCGGTGATAGTTTTGCTGCCGTCCAGCTGGGCCAGCGCCCGGCAGGCCTCAACGTCGCCAAGATGCGAGGCCAGCAGCAGCTTGCCCTGCGGCGCCGCGATATTAAGCGTTTCGCACGCGCCGGGGGCAAAGACCACGTCGCGATCAAACTTCAGCTCACCGCGCCAGCTGGCGACTTTATCCAGCATCGCGTTGCCGAAGCGCATGAAATGGAAAAAGCTGTTGAGCCGCGGGGGAACGGGCATGTTCCGCTGACGCAGCTCTTGCTTCACCCTTCCAATCCACTGCCGCGAGGCCTGCCGCGCCGGACGCGCGATAAGCCAGTACACGCCAATTACCGGCCACAGCAGCACGGTAAAGGCCCGGCGCCCCATCAGCTTCCAGACGCGCAGCATCAGGCGCATCCCCCACAGGCCTTTGACCTCGTCCTGCTGCGCCCAGTGCTGGCGGCGTCGACGGAAAAGCAGGCCGGGCATGCGGGGCAGCATGCCGAAGAACAGCCGGGTATGCATCAGGGAGATCCGCACGTTATCTTTCAACGCGTCGAAGTGGGACAACCCGTCCTGCGGGTAGGTGACGCGGGTGGGCAGAAAGATGCTGGTGTTACCCTGCCAGTAGAGACGGACCATCACTTCGGTGTCAAAGTCCATCCGTTTGCCGAGCGTTTCACGCGCTGCCAGCCGCAGCGTGGGCGAGACCGGGTAGACCCGAAAGCCGCACATGCTGTCTTTAAGCTGCAGGGATAAGGTCTCAATCCACACCCAGACGTGGGTTACCCAGCGTCCGTAGAGTCGCGAGCGTGGAATGGAATCATCGTAAATGGGCTGGCCGGAAATCAGCGCGTCCGGGTGGCGCTCCGCCAGCGCCAGCAGTTTGGGGATATCTTCGATGGCGTGTTGACCGTCCGCGTCCACCTGCACGGCGTGGGTATAGCCCGCGCGCGCGCACTCCTCCAGCCCCCTGATGACCGCGGCACCTTTCCCGGCGTTTTGTGCCAGACGGACCAGCGTTACCTGTGGCTGCTCCGCCGCCAGGCGCTCGAGCTCCTGACGGGTGATCGCTTCGCTGCCGTCATCCACCACCAGGCACGGCAGGCAGAACGGTGCGAGACGCGACAGCACGCGGGCGATCATGGCGCCGTGGTTGTAGCACGGGATCAGCACGCAGGGGCGAAAGATCACTGACATAGCCGAATCTTCCCGCTGCTGGCGGTATGGCGCTCCGCCCCGGCGTGACGCTGGTAGCTGAAGGTCAGCATCTGACGTTCGGCATGCCACTCAAGCACCAGCGTCACCGTAGTTTCCGGCAGCAGAGGCGCCTGGAACTTCACGTTTTGAATGCTGTGAAAGCGGTAGCCCGGCGCCAGTAACGTTGTGGCGTAGTGCATCACCCAGTCAAGCTGCGCAACGCCGGGCAGCAGCGGCTGTACGGCAAAATGGCCCTGAAACCAGAACAGCGCCGCGTCGAGATGCAAAATGATTTCCAGCTTCTCCGGCTGTGTCTGGCGGCGCTCAATTTCAGGAATTTTCATGAAATAACTCCTCTAACTGCGCATAGACACGCTTGTTCATACTGTTTACCGGCATTTCATCGACAATGCGCCAGTAGCGCGGAACGGCGACCGGCTCAAGCCACGGCAGCAGGGCGCGACGCCAGGCGAACTCCTGCGCTTTTTTATCCTGCATATAGCCGCGCTGGCGAACCGCTTCGTCCAGCACCAGCAGTGCGCCAATCCCCTGACGGCCCCCGCGCGTGACCGGCAGCGCAGCCGCTTCGCAAATGCCGTCGATTTCGAGCAGGCGACGTTCGATCTCGTTAAGCGAGATGCGCTTTTCTTCAATTTTGACCACCCGCCCGCGACGACCGGCGATGCTGAACAGCCCCTCGCTGTCGAAGTGCAGGATATCGTCCAGCTGGAGTCCTTCAGCCTCGTGGATCAGTGGCGACGTGACGCGACAGGCGTCATCTTCCTGATGGAAGATAACGCCGGGGAAGGCAATCCACGGGACGTTATCCTGCTGGCGATGGCGCCAGGCGAGGATCCCGGTTTCGGTGCTGCCATAAATTTCATCCGGGCAGATGTTAAGCCAGCCCGCGGTGGTGGAAACGTCACACCAGGGCAGCATGCCCCCTGCTGAAATTAGCATTCTGACGGGCGGCGCGGGCAGTTCCGTATCCAGGCGCTTCAGGAACGCCGGGCTGCTGATGAACAGGTAATGTCTGTCATGAGGAAGAGCGGCCAGCTGTTCAGCGTAGTAGAGCATCGCGGCATGCAGCGGCAGCCCCAGCGCCATCGGCAATACGATGCGGAATGACAGGCCGTACAGGTGTTGCGGTACGACCGAGGCGACAACGCTACAGCCGGCCAGACGCTCGCCGAAGCGGTCAGCCAGCAGACGGGCTTCGCGATCCAGGCTGACGATGTGCTTCATCACCCGGCGCGGGGTACCCGTGGAGCCGGAGGTGAACAGCTCAACGAAGCGGCTTTCGTCAATGGCCGGCAGGGGCGCCCAGCGGCTAGCCGTCTGATGGCTGGAGGCCACCACAATCAGCTTGCCATGGAAACCGAGAGTCCGATCGCTCAGAACGCCGCTAAACAACGACTGCTGTTCTTCAAGCTGCGAGACGCGGCTATGGCCGGGAATGACCGGCGTTTTACCGGCGTGCAGCGAGGCCAGCAGCGCAACGACAAACAGGTAGCTGTTTTCAAAGCACAGCGCCCAGCGCTCGCCATCCTGCTGACGCAGGGTGTCGACCAGCAAGGTCACGTCGTGGCGCAGCTGGCCAAGCGTCCAGGTACGATCGTCAAGCCAGGCAACGGGCGTATCGTCAGGGCGGGGCGCATTTAACCACTGGCCCAGCGGAAGGGGGTTAGTCATTGTGCATCTCTTTTTTAATCACCCGCTGGCGCACCAGCCACTCTGTCGCCATCAGCGTCCCCATCAGGATGTAGGCCACCATACCGTTCCACAGCGTCCACAGATGCATGTCGCCGTGGAGCACGGTGAACAGCGCCATCGCGCCGTTTCCGATGAAAAAGCCGCACCAGACGAGGGTCACCTTGCGGGTATAGCGCACGCCCTCCGGGGGCAGGTTTGGCTCGCGCAGGCGCGCCAGTCGCTCGACCAGCGGCATCGCGGTCCACAGTGAACCGCCGAACACGGCCAGCATCACAAGGTTGACGACCACCGGGTAGAACAGCAGCCACTGGTGGGTTTTCAGCAGGTAGCTGGCCGCGCAGAGCGCGATGCCCGCGAACGCCACGCACTGCACCACATACCGCATCGGGCCAGCGTTCCGTCGCGCCTGGCGCAGCCGCAGCAGCAATACCAGCGCCATCACCGGCAACAGCCACTGCAGGCTGTTGTGGGTTAGCCCAAATCCAATCAGGAAGGGCCACGCCAGCAGCATCAGCCCCGTCAGCAGTGGGATGACCGGGAACGTCCGTCCACCACGCACGAGGCCTTACTCTTCGCGCAGAAGCTGTTCGACGGCGTCAACCACATCCTGAACGGTACGAACCGACTTGAAGGTTTCCGGCTTGATTTTCTTGCCCGTTTTTTTCTGCAGATGAACAATCATGTCCACCGCGTCAATGCTGTCCAGTTCCAGGTCTTCGTAAAGACGGGCTTCGGGCGTAATGTCCTGCGGGTCGATTTCAAAGAGCCTGGTCAGCAGGCCGCAGACTTCCTGGTAAATGGTTTCTTGTTCAGTCATCGTTCACATCTCAGGCGCGTTGAGCGTTGATAAAGGACGCCAGCGTGGCGACGGAAAAGAAGTGCTGGCGCATCTCTTCGCTTTCGGCAGAAAGCACCACGCCATACTGGTTTTTTACCGCCAGACCCAGTTCCAGCGCATCAATGGAGTCCAGACCCAGCCCATCGCCAAACAGCGCGGCATCGGTATCAATATCCTCTGCGGTAAGCTCGTCCAGATTCAGCGTGGTGATAATGAGATTCTTAATTTCAAGATAAAGCGCTTGCATCATTAATTCCTGACAAAGATTGAAGGCCTGATGTTAATCGATGCTGCAGATGCCGGTTTAACTGCCTTGCCGCCAGCGCCGGTTCTTGTTCATTTGCATCGTAAAATTCGTCGATGTTCACGCGGTCGCGGACATCCACGGTGAAAACAGGTTTTTCTGGCGGTACATCATACCAGTGACTTTTTTTATCCAGCAGGTGTTCGCTACAGTGGATCAGCACCACCCGCAGATCGCTGTTACAGCGCACGGCGATATTTGCCGCGCCGCGCTGGAGGGAGATAGCCTCGCCAAACCGGGTACGCGTGCCTTCCGGGAAGATTAAAAGCGTGTCGCCCTGAGCCAGACGCTGCTGGCTGGCCGCGAGCAGGGGCTCGGCTTCGCTGTTAATCAGATAATCCGCCGCGCGGATGACGCCGCTGACAAAGGGATTGCGCAGCAGCGCGCTTTTCACCAGGCAGTCGGTTTCGGGCATCACCGACGCCAGAATCACGTAGTCTATTAACGTTGGATGGTTTGCCACCACCAGACAACCCCGATCGCTGCGCAGCGCGTCAAGATTGTGAATGCGATAGTCCAGTACGCCGAGGCCGCGGGCCACGGTCAGGAAGAAGCGGAAGCTGGCCGCAATGCTGCGACGCGCCAGGCGGCGACGGCTGGCGCGGTCGCGCTGGACGATCAGCAGCAGGTTGAACCAGACCAGCGACAGCAACAGCCCGCCCACGCCAAACAGCGCGAAGCAGAAGCCGGTCATCACCAGACGCCATAGCCAGTTGATACGGGCAGCCAGGCGGTTCATGCGCGCGTCCATTGCCACAGCAAACGTTCGCCGGGCACCACAAACTGACGTTCCTCGCTGAGATAGCGCTGCAGGAACAACAGGCTTTGCGGCAGGGCGGGTTCTTCACCCGTGCTGCCGCTGTGGGTTTCACACTGCATTCCGTTGCCGGATTCAATCACCAGCGCCAGCGCGTACGGCCAGGTGGGCATCTGCGGCGGTAGCGCCGGATGGTAAAATTCCGGCAGCGCGCCGTCAAAATCGACCAGCAGGACGCGGGAATAGCCCGCCTGCAGCAGGCTCAGCACTTCGCATAAAGCCTGCTGGAAGGTGTCCAGCCCGGCAGAAATGGATGACGAGACGATGGCCTGGCGTGCGGTGATCGTGAGATTACCGACCGCGGAATTGTGCACGGACATCGCGAAATCGGTGGGTGAAACGGACTGCCCGGTCGCCAGAGCATGCAAAATACGGTCGTTGCGCTCCAGCTCGCCGTGGCGGCTGGAATAGACGACGGCATCAATGGCGTGGTTTTGCAGCATGGCAAGACCAATATCCACCGCCAGCTTACTGCCTGAGTTGAGGCGGCGCGCGGTCATCATGGGTAAAGCGGTCAGGCGGGGAAGCGGGGCCGCTGGATCGACGGTCAGCTGCAGGCGCGACCACGCCTGCCACTCTGTGGCATCGCTGAGTCCTGGCGCTCTCGCCTGCCAGTCGATAATGTTCAGTGAAAATTTCATCTACGCGCGTCCGCGAAAAAAACCGTATTCAAAGGGCAGGCTGGGCCACCCGGGCAGCTAAGCTGCTCTATTGTTCACGTTTGGTGCATATCAGCAGGGTATGACCGACCCCAAGGTTGTCCAGCCGCTGTTCAACGCTAAAACCTGCGCTCTCCAGGTAGCGATAAAACTTCTCTACGCTGTAAAACCGGCTATTACCATTCGCCATACAGGTGAAATAGAGCGAGGTGGCATTCAGGCTGAAAGAGGCTGCTTCAAATTTCTGAGCATCCCAGAAAAGCTCCATGATGCACAAACGTGCGCCTGGCTTCATGGCCTGTGCGACGCGCGTCAGCATGGCGACAATCTGATCCGGAGAGAAACAATCCAGGAACTGGCTCATCCACCAGACGTCGGCGTCACCCGGCAATGTTGCTGGGCTAAGCATATCGACAGCATGGAATGCAATACGATGAGAAAAACCTGCTTTTGCGATGTTTTCCTGCGCCAGCGCTATCTGCTGCGGCAGATCGAGGATCGTCACGGCAACATTTTCGTCATAGCGGCAGCAGCGTAACGACCATTTACCCGTATTTCCGCCCACATCGTACAATTTTGTCGGCGAGCTTGCGAATATATATGGCAAAGCAGCGTCAAAAGCGGCGTCAGAATAGTAATGATCGAAGGCGAACCAGCTCTCTTTCGCCGCAGCAGGTAATTGGGATAACGCCGGGTAGATGGTTGGCCAGTTGCCAAACACGGCTAATCCGGCCGGTTTTTCTTCCTGCAGGGCGTCCGCCAGGTGAAATAGCCCCTGATAACAAACGTCCTGGGTGAAATCCATATTTACGCGGGTCATTTCGTCGTGCAGTAAAAAATGGCCCACTTTCGCCAGGAAATAACGTCCATTCTGTTGGGTAACGATTCGACCGCTTAATCCCATATCCAGCAGTACGCTGACGCCATAGCTGCCGAGCGTGCTGTGTTCGGTTATTTCCTCGAGGCTTGCCCCCTCTTTTCCTTGTTTATCGAGCCAGGCGAGAACGCCTGAGTTACGCAGACAAAGCGCAGTCTGGAATAACATCGGGGCAAAGGCGATGCGTTGCGCTTCGGTAATGGCATCCAGTGCGCTGAGTGTGTCCTTTTCGTACATTCCTGCGTAACCTTTGAGGGCAATAAAGAGAGGTTATCGGGCCATACGCAGCCCGACTTTAGAAAAATATTACAGCGCGGCGCCAGCGGAGAGGTTCAGCTGAATATCGTGGTCGAGGTTATTCACCCAGCGGTTATAATTTTTGTGGATTTTACCGTCTGCCGCTTTCAGGTTAAGGCTGTTTTCATAGTTGATTGAATAGCTTGTTGCCGTGTACGGAATACTCACCTGAACCGAGTGATCGCGTGACTGCAGACGCCCCTTAATCATTCCCGGGCCGGTTTCCGTCATGATCCAGTCGCGTTTTTGGCCTGCTTTCAATATTGCCGTTTTTACCTGATCGGCAGTATGGCCTGCGCTTACAATAGAGTGAACCTGAGCGATTGGCGCGGTACGCGCGCAGCCTGCCAGCGCGCCAACGAATACGGCAGCAGCACACCATTTAACGATCTTTTTCATCAACAACTCCATATCAATAATAACAATTAAAGGCAGTGGTTTTTACAAATAATACTCATCCGGCTTTTTGTTATCGCCAGGTGTAATTTTTAATCAATATTAATGTTTACATTACGTTGAAGCGAAGGCGGGAATAATAACATGGAAAATAAATAAGGATTTCATTTTTTATAATTTGCGTTAAATCATGAATTGCGTTTGAACGTAATGCGCGCGGCGTAATTAAAACCGGAATGAATATCGCCTTAACGCAAATAAAAATACCGCGACGGATTAGGGGCGCGGTAATTCATGGTGTATTACTGACGGTTTAAACCTACCTGTACAGGCAGGTCCGTTACCCGGGTAATCGGCTTTTCGGCCTCCCCGGCCCGAGCAGGATCGCCAGCTTGCTGCCGCCTTTGGTGGTCTCCATCCAGATTTTACATACGCTGGTAAGGGGGACCGACAGCAGCATACCGACCGGGCCCAGCAGCCATCCCCAAATTAGTAAGGATAAAAATACCACCAGCGTCGACATGCCCAGACGGTGTCCCATCATGCGCGGCTCAAGAATATTGCCCAGCACCATATGCACCACGAGGAACAGCGCGCCGACCAGCATGCATTCGTAGAAGCCGTTAAACAGAAACGCCTGAATCATCGGCGGTACGGCGGAAAGCACCGCGCCAATATTGGGCACGTAGTTCAGCAGAAAGGCCAGCACGCCCCACATCAGCGCAAACTGTACGTCCATCAGCATCAGTCCCAGCCATACAATCACCCCGGTCCAGACGCTCAGGAGCGTTTTCAGCGCCAGATATTTGGAGACGCCCTTCAATGCCCGGTGTAAGCCGGCAATGTGAATTTGTGGATTGTTCAGCGCAAAGCGCAGCTTGTAGGGGACGTGGCGAACTTCGAACAGCATAAACACCACCGTCATGACCAGCAGCAGAATGCTGGCCATCGCGCCGGAAAGCCCCGTCATCAAGGTGGTGGCGTAGGTCATGACCTTCTCGGAGTCCATCCTGCGCAGCATCCGTTCGGGTGAGATATGCAGATTAAGGAAGGGCACCATCTCCTGCAGCGCGACAATTTTACGCGTCAGCTCTTTGTTGTACTGCGGCAGCATGGTGGAGAATTCGCTCAGCGATGCCGCCAGCACGCCGAAGAGCGCCGTCAGGCCAATAAGCATCACGATGACGACGATGGTGATAGCTACCGGACGGCTGACGCCCCGGCGTAAAAACCAGGTGACCAGAGGATTAAGCACGATGGCAAAAAAGAGCGCCAGCAGGAGCTGAACAATAATGTCAGCGGCAGCATGGATACCCGCAAGGATAACCACCAGACAGGCGAGTTTTAATAAGATGTGGAGTCCTGCTTTGTCGGACGGGTTAGCGATCATGCGTGTTCCTTAATATGATGACCCGATAAGTGTAGTGCCCGGGCTTCGCTTCGTCTGGCACCGTTAATCTGAAAGTCGGGGCTGATTTTCTTATTGCGCCGTGGTAATAGTGAAACACTGTTGTAAAAAATCCAGGTAGAACCCCATGCCCGAACCTGCCGCTGAACCGGCACTGAGCGGACTGCGCCTCAATCTGCGCATCGTTTCCGTTGTTATTTTCAACTTTGCCAGCTATCTGACCATTGGCCTGCCGCTGGCGGTCCTGCCGGGCTATGTCCATGACGTGATGGGCTTCAGCGCCTTCTGGGCGGGGCTGGTGATAAGCCTGCAATATTTCGCTACGCTCCTCAGCCGCCCGCATGCCGGGCGCTACGCGGACATGTTCGGTCCAAAAAGCATCGTGGTGGTGGGACTGTGCGGCTGTTTCCTCAGTGGTCTGAGCTACCTGCTGGCTGCCACCACCGGCCACTGGCCGCTGGTCAGCCTGGCGCTGCTCTGCCTGGGCCGCGTTATTCTTGGCATCGGGCAAAGTCTGGCGGGAACCGGCTCAACGCTGTGGGGAGTGGGTGTGGTAGGCGCGCCGCACATTGGCCGGGTGATCTCCTGGAACGGGATTGTTACCTACGGTGCGATGGCGCTCGGGGCGCCGCTCGGCGTGGCCTGCTATGCGCTGGGCGGGCTGTATGGGCTGGCCATCACCATTATGGCGGTCGCGCTGCTGGCGATCCTCTTTGCGCTGCCGCGCCCGAAAGTGAAGGCCTGCAAAGGCAAGCCGCTGCCGTTTCGGGCGGTGCTGGGGCGCGTCTGGCCGTACGGCATGGCGCTGGCGCTGGCGACTACCGGCTTCGGCGTGATTGCGACCTTCATTACCCTGTTATACGACGCCAAAGGCTGGGACGGCGCAGCCTTTGCGTTAACCCTGTTTAGCTGTGCGTTTGTTGGCGCCCGCCTGCTTTTCCCTAACGGCATCAACCGTCTTGGCGGGCTGAATGTGGCGATGATCTGCTTTGCGATAGAGATTGTCGGGCTGCTGCTGACCGGAATTGCGATGGTGCCCTGGGTCGCGAAAGTGGGCGTGTTCCTCGCGGGGGCTGGCTTTTCCCTGGTCTTCCCGGCGCTGGGCGTGGTGGCGGTAAAAGCCGTGCCGCAGCAGAATCAGGGGGCGGCGCTGGCGACCTATACGGTATTTATGGATATGTCTTTAGGGATTACCGGCCCGCTGGCGGGGCTGGTGATGGCCTGGGCAGGAGTTCCGGTGATCTATCTTGCCGCGGCGGGACTGGTGGTGATTGCGCTGCTGCTGACGTGGCGGCTAAAAAAATGGCCCCCGGTGCAGGCACCGGAGGCCACGTCATCATCGTGAAGCGTTACTGGATCACGATGGTGTTAATGATGTTTTCAGCAGCCGTCTGCGCTTTCTGCTGATCTTCCGCTGGCAGGGTGATCTGCAGGGTCAGCAGTTTGTTATCAACCTTGCCCAGCACCACAGAAGAGTAGGCTGTCTGGCCTTTTGCAGAAATGATGCTGTCGAGCTGTTGCAGCGTGTGGCCTTTCAGCTCGATGGATTTATTGGTCACGACCTGCAGCTGAGGATCGCGGCCGCGCTGCTGATCTTCCAGACGTTTGGACAGGACGGCCAGATCTTCGCTGGTGTCGTCGCCCACAATCACAATGACCGCTTTCTGCCCGGTTGCGTCGGAGTAAACGTGCATGTTATTCGCCTGGGTCCCCAGCTTGCCGCTCTGATCGGTGATATCGGCTGGCAGAGAGAAGCTGAGTTTGCCATCCATCAGATTCACCGGCTGGCCGGTCGCGTTGCTCTCTGCGGATGCGCCCTGAGCAGGCGTTTTCGTGTCGCTGTTATCACAGGCTGCAAGACCCACAACCAGCAGGCCAATCCCGACATATTTAACCAGATTGCGCATTGACTTCTTCCTTTCGATAAACGGCCATAACGGCTCATTCGCTCATCTTATCACAACTGATAAAGCGAACCCTTAACCAGCCTGCAATGCCGTGATTTCAGATTTATCTGCCAGTCTTTTCAGCAGCATATTGAGCAGCACGCCGTACATCGGCAGGAAGAACACAATGCTGATGAGCACCTTGAAGCAGTAGTCCACCAGCGCGATTTCCATCCAGTGTTCAGCCATGAACGCATCCGGACTGCGCCAGAAGGCGATGAAGAAGAAGGCCAGCGTATCGCTCACGTTACCGAACAGCGTGGAGGCGGTTGGCGCCATCCACCAGCGATGATTCTGACGCAGGCGGTTAAACACATGCACGTCGAGGATCTGCCCCAGCGCGTAGGCCATAAAGCTTGCCGCGGCGATACGGGCAACAAACAGGTTAAAGTGGGTTAATGCCTCAAAGCCCTGCCAGCTTCCCATATAAAACAGTGACGAAACTACGTACGAGATGAAGAGCGCCGGGAGCATGACCGAAAAAATAATACGGCGAGCCAGCGGTGCGCCAAAGATACGCACGGTCAAATCGGTCGCGAGGAAAATAAACGGGAAGCTGAATGCGCCCCAGGTGGTATGAAAACCAAAGATGGAGATTGGGAGCTGCACCAGATAGTTGCTGGAGGTGATCACCAGCAAATGGAAAAGCGAAAGCCAGAACAACGCTTTTACGCGCTGTGATTCAGAAAACGACGTCATATTGTGACCTTTTTAGACGTTGGGGTGAGGGAACCCAATAAAAACCGCAGCATGATACTGCTTTGACAGGACATTGCAATGGTTAGTTTTTACGCAATCGTTAACCTGGTTTGCATTGATCGCAACCGGGCGTAAACTACAGCCGTTTTTACCAGACCGAGAAGACCATGACCGACCTGTTTTCCAGCCCAGACCACACTCTTGATGCCCAGGGCCTTCGCTGCCCGGAACCGGTAATGATGGTACGTAAGACCGTGCGCAACATGCAGACCGGTGAAACGCTGCTGATTATTGCCGATGACCCGGCCACAACCCGCGATATTCCCGGCTTTTGTACCTTTATGGAGCATGAACTGGTGGCACAGCAGACCGAAGCGCTTCCGTACCGGTATTTGATTCGTAAGGGGTAGATGGGTAGTCCTCTGCGGCCTGATGCCCTCACCACGGCCCTCTCCCACGAGGAGAGGGAGAAAGTCATCCTTTCATCCACGCGCGGATCCCGTCCAGGAACATCTGCGTTGCCATCATCACCAGAATCAGCCCCATCAGGCGTTCCAGCGCGTTCACCCCTTTCTCACCCAGCAGGCGCAGGAACAGCGACGACTGCAGCAGGATGATAAACGTCCCGCCCCAGGCGATCAGCAGGGCAATCACCAGATGGCTCATCTGATTCGGATACTGGTGCGACAGCAGCATCAGCGTGGCCAGAATCGTTGGCCCGGCGACGAGTGGAATCGCCAGCGGCACGATAAACGGCTCTTCACCCGCAGGCAGGCCGCTGCTGCTGCCTTCCGCGCTCGGGAAAATCATCTTAATGGCAATCAGGAACAGAATAATCCCGCCGGAAATCGAAACGGTTTCGGCGCGCAGGTTCAGGAACGCGAGAATTTTTTCACCGGCAAACAGGAAGATAAACATCACGAGCAGGGCGATGAGCAGCTCGCGGATCATGATCGCCCGGCGGCGCTTCGGCTCGGTGTGCTTCAGCACCGACATGAAGATAGGCAGGTTTCCCAGTGGATCCATAATCAGGATCAATAAAACCGCCGCGGAAATGATTTCACTCATCTTTAAATTATCCCTGATACTTAGTAGTGTTATTCCGATGATTAGCGCTTTTTCTGATTGCCGGGCAATCATCGATTAATTTCGCTTGCGACTTTGGCAGCATTTTGTAATGTGAAGCATATCCCAGTTCAATACTGGCTTGCACAATCAGCACACACCCTCAGCAGGAAAAAAATGCTATGAAAAACGTTGGTTTTATCGGCTGGCGCGGTATGGTCGGCTCTGTACTCATGCAACGCATGGTTGAAGAGCGCGATTTCGACGCTATCCGCCCGGTCTTCTTCTCCACTTCCCAGCTCGGCCAGGCTGCTCCGTCCTTTGGTGGTACCACAGGCACGTTGCAGAATGCTTACGATCTGGAAGCGCTGAAGGCACTCGACATTATTGTGACGTGCCAGGGCGGCGATTATACCAACGAAATCTATCCAAAGCTGCGTGAAAGCGGCTGGCAGGGCTACTGGATTGACGCGGCTTCTTCGCTGCGCATGAAAGACGATGCCATCATCATTCTCGACCCGGTAAACCAGGGCGTCATCACCGACGGCCTCAACAACGGCGTGAAAACCTTTGTCGGCGGTAACTGTACCGTCAGCCTGATGCTGATGTCCCTCGGCGGCCTGTTCGCGCAGGATCTGGTGGAATGGGTCTCCGTGGCGACC
The DNA here is from genome assembly GCF_034107965.1 of Enterobacter sp. 61D5. Taxonomy (NCBI): domain Bacteria; kingdom Pseudomonadati; phylum Pseudomonadota; class Gammaproteobacteria; order Enterobacterales; family Enterobacteriaceae; genus Enterobacter; species Enterobacter sp. 61D5. The sequence continues at coordinate 83,770 of NZ_JAWNFK010000019.1, read as the reverse complement.
TACCAGGCGGCGTCCGGCGGCGGCGCGCGTCATATGCGCGAGCTGCTGACCCAGATGGGCCAGCTGCACCAGAGCGTCGCGACCGAGCTGGCAAACCCGGCGTCCGCGATCCTTGATATTGAACGTAAGGTCACTCAGCTGACCCGCAGCGGCGACCTGCCGGTGGATAACTTCGGCGTACCGCTGGCCGGTGGCCTGATCCCTTGGATCGACAAACAGCTGGATAACGGCCAGACCCGCGAAGAGTGGAAGGGCCAGGCTGAGACCAACAAAATCCTCGCGACCGCGAACACCATTCCGGTTGACGGTCTGTGCGTGCGTATCGGCGCGCTGCGCTGCCACAGCCAGGCCTTCACCATTAAACTGAAAAAAGATGTGTCTATTCCGACCGTGGAAGAGCTGCTGGCCGCGCACAACCCGTGGGCGAAAGTGGTACCAAACGATCGCGATATCACCATGCGCGAGCTGACCCCGGCTGCCGTTACCGGCACGCTGACCACGCCGGTTGGCCGTCTGCGCAAGCTGAACATGGGGCCGGAGTATCTCTCCGCGTTCACCGTCGGCGACCAGCTCCTGTGGGGCGCCGCCGAGCCGCTGCGCCGCATGCTGCGCCAGCTGGCGTAATAACTTGTTAACTACCGGGGGTGATTTTCACCCCTTTTTTTTGCGTACTACATGGAGTAACACGCGTATGTCTTATTTTTTATCAGGAGTCATCTAGAGCGTTGGCTATGCTTTAAGGAAGAGTCATTTCTTACCTGAGGTTCGAACGGAGCAGAATGGATGCACATTTTTGTGCTGTCCCGTTCAGGTCACATTAAAAGTCGTCCCGGAGCGCTTAAAAAGGACGACATAAAAAACAGGATGAATACCATGTCCGATCGTGTGGATAGAGACGTGATTAATGCGCTTATTGCGGGTCATTTTGCTGACCCCTTTTCTGTGCTTGGGATGCATCAAACTGAGGACGGCCTTGAAGTTAGGGCACTGTTACCGGATGCCACAGAAGTCTGGGTGATTGAACCCAAAACCGGCCGCAAGGTGGGTAATCTTGAATGCCTCGATTCCCGTGGCTTCTTTTCGGGCGTAATGCCCCGCCGTAAAAACCCTTTTCGCTATCAGCTCGCCGTTCTCTGGCACGGTCAGCAAAACCTGATTGACGATCCTTACAGCTTTGGCCCTCTGCTTAAAGAGATGGACGCCTGGCTGCTCTCCGAAGGAACGCATCTTCGCCCTTATGAAACCCTGGGTGCCCATGCCGATACCATGGACGGCATTACCGGCACGCGGTTCTCCGTGTGGGCGCCTAACGCCCAGCGCGTCTCCGTTGTCGGCCAGTTCAACTACTGGGACGGTCGCCGCCACCCGATGCGCCTGCGCCGGGAAAGCGGCATCTGGGAGCTGTTTATCCCCGGAGCGCACCCCGGGCAGCTTTATAAATTCGAGATGATCGACGCTAACGGCAAGCTGCGCATTAAAGCCGACCCGTATGCCTTCGAAGCGCAGATGCGCCCGGATACCGCGTCGCTGATTTGCGGCCTGCCGGAGAAGGTCGTCCAGACGGAGGAGCGCAAACAGGCCAACCGCTTTGACGCGCCCATCTCCGTCTATGAGGTACACCTTGGCTCCTGGCGTCGCCATACCGATAACAACTTCTGGCTGAGCTATCGTGAGCTTGCCGACCAGCTGGTGCCCTATGCCAAATGGATGGGCTTTACCCACCTTGAGCTGCTGCCGGTCAACGAGCACCCGTTCGACGGCAGCTGGGGCTATCAGCCCACCGGGCTGTATGCGCCAACGCGCCGCTTCGGCACGCGCGATGACTTCCGCTATTTCATTGATGCCGCGCACGCCGCCGGGCTGAACGTCATCCTCGACTGGGTGCCGGGCCATTTCCCTGCGGATGATTTCGCGCTGGCAGAGTTTGACGGCACGAAGCTGTACGAGCACAGCGACCCGCGCGAAGGCTATCACCAGGACTGGAACACGCTGATCTACAACTATGGTCGCCGTGAGGTCGCAAACTACCTGGTCGGGAATGCCCTGTACTGGATCGAGCGGTTTGGCATTGATGCCCTGCGCGTCGATGCGGTGGCGTCGATGATCTACCGCGACTACAGCCGCAAAGAGGGCGAGTGGATCCCGAACGAGTTTGGCGGGCGTGAAAACCTGGAAGCGATTGAATTCCTCCGCAATACCAACCGCATTATCGGCGAACAGGTGGACGGTGCCGTGACCATGGCGGAAGAGTCGACCGACTTTGCGGGCGTCTCCCGTCCGCCGTCATCAGGCGGCCTGGGGTTCTGGTACAAGTGGAACCTGGGCTGGATGCACGATACGCTCGACTACATGAAGCTGGATCCGGTTCACCGTAAGTATCATCACGATAAGCTGACGTTCGGGATGCTCTACAACTACACCGAAAACTTCATGCTGCCGCTGTCGCATGATGAAGTGGTGCACGGCAAAAAATCCATTCTCGACCGCATGCCGGGCGACGCGTGGCAGAAGTTTGCCAACCTGCGCGCCTACTACGGCTGGATGTTTGCCTTCCCGGGCAAGAAACTGCTGTTTATGGGCAATGAGTTCGCACAGGGACGCGAGTGGAACCACGACGCCAGCCTCGACTGGCACCTGCTGGAAGGAGGCGACAACTGGCACCACGGGGTGCAGCGTCTGGTGCGCGACCTGAACCTGACCTACCGCCACCACAAAGCGCTGCACGAGCTCGACTTCGATCCGTACGGCTTTGAGTGGCTGGTAGTGGACGACCACGAGCGCTCGGTGTTTGTCTTTGTGCGTCGTGACAAAGCGGGTAACGAGATCATCGTCGCCAGCAACTTCACACCGGTGCCGCGCGAACACTACCGCTTCGGCATTAACCAGCCGGGCAAATGGCGCGAGATCCTGAATACCGACTCCATGCACTATCACGGCAGCAACGCCGGTAACGGCGGGCTGGTACAGAGCGACGCCATCGAAAGCCACGGGCGACCCAACTCCCTGAGCCTGACGCTGCCGCCGCTTGGCACCATCTGGCTGATGCGGGAGGGCGAATGACGCAGCTTACGGCAGGTGAACCCGAACCGCTCGGCGCGCGTTTTGACGGAAAGGGTGTCAATTTCACCCTCTTTTCCGCTCATGCTGAGCGGGTAGAACTGTGCGTGTTTGATGGGGAAGGTAACGAGCACCGTTACGATTTACCCGCGCGCACGGGGGATACCTGGCACGGCTACCTGGCCGGGGGACGGCCAGGCATGCACTATGGCTTTCGCGTACACGGTCCGTGGAATCCGGCGCAGGGCCACTGGTTTAACCCGGCGAAGCTGTTGATTGATCCGTGCGCGCACCGCGTGGACGGCGAATTTAAAGACGACCCGCTCTTCCACGTGGGCTACGGCGAGCCCGACCACCGCGACAGCGCGCCCGTCGCGCCAAAAAGCGTGGTGGTAAACGATCTTTATGACTGGGAAGACGATGCTCCGCCGCAGACGCCGTGGGGCAATACCGTCATTTATGAAGCCCACGTTAAAGGGCTGACGTACCTGCACCCGTCGATCCCCAAAGAGATGCGCGGCACCTATAAGGCGCTCGGGCATCCAACCATGATCGCCTACCTGAAGCACCTCGGCATCACCGCTCTGGAGCTGTTACCCGTCGCCCATTTCGCCAGCGAGCCGCGCCTGCAGCGGCTGGGGCTAAGCAACTACTGGGGCTACAACCCGCTGGCGATGTTCGCGCTTGAGCCACGCTATGCCGCCCATCCGGAAAAGGCGCGGGACGAGTTTCGCGATGCGGTGAAGGCGCTCCATACGGCGGGCATTGAGGTCATTCTGGACGTCGTGCTGAACCACAGTGCCGAAAGCGATCTCGACGGTCCGACGCTCTCCATGCGCGGAATTGATAACCGTAGCTATTATTGGATCAGGCAGGATGGCGATTATGAGAACTGGACCGGCTGCGGTAACACGCTCAACCTCAGCCATCCGGCGGTCACGCATTTTGCTTATGAATGCCTGAAATACTGGGTGGAAACGTTCCACGTCGACGGTTTTCGTTTCGACCTGGCGCCCGTGATGGGGCGCACGCCGGCGTTCAGCCAGCAGGCTCCGCTGTTTGAGGCGATAAAAAACTGTCCGGTGCTTTCGCAGGTGAAGCTCATCGCGGAGCCGTGGGACATCGGGGAAGGCGGTTATCAGGTCGGGAATTTCCCGCCGCTGTTTGCCGAGTGGAACGATCACTACCGCGATGCCGCGCGCCGCTTCTGGCTGGAACGGAATCTGTCGCTGGGGGAGTTCGCCGGACGCTTTGCCGCTTCAAGCGATCTCTTTAAGCGCGACGGCAAACGCCCGTCGGCCACCGTCAATCTGTTGACGGCACACGACGGTTTTACGCTCAGGGACTGCGTTTGTTTCAATCAGAAACACAATGAGGCAAACGGCGAAGAGAATCGCGATGGCACTAACAATAACCATAGCTTTAATCATGGTATAGAAGGGTTAGGCGGAAACCTGGACGTCATCGAGCGGCGACGCGCCAGCGTTCATGCTTTGTTGACAACGCTTTTACTGTCGCAGGGCACGCCGATGCTGCTGGCAGGCGATGAACACGGCCATAGCCAGCACGGTAACAACAATGCGTATTGCCAGGACAACACGTTAACCTGGCTCGACTGGGGTGAAGCCAACAGCGGGCTGATTCATTTTACCGCTGCGCTAATCCATCTTCGCCAGCAGATCCCCGCGCTGAACGCCGACCGCTGGTGGGAAGAGGGTGACGGCAACGTTCGCTGGTTGAATCAAGACGCGCAACCGTTAAGCGCGCAAGAGTGGCAACACGGCGTACCACGCCTGCAAATCCTGCTGTCGGATAAATGGCTGGTGACGCTGAACGCGACGGATGACGTCGCAGAGATTGTTTTACCTGACGGGGAGTGGCGCGCCGTTCCCCCCTTTGCCGGAGCGGATAATCCGGTAGTAATGGCTGTCTGGCACGGGCCTGCGCACGGAGTGTGCGTATTCCAAAGATGATAAAAAAGGAGTTAGTCATGGTTAGATTAGAGAAGAACGATCCCTTAATGTTGGCACGCCAGCTACCATTAAAAACGGTCGCCCTGATACTTGCGGGCGGGCGTGGTACCCGTCTGAAAGATTTGACCATCAAGCGCGCCAAACCGGCTGTTCACTTTGGTGGTAAGTTCCGCATCATCGACTTTGCGCTCTCCAACTGCCTGAACTCGGGCATTCGCCGCATTGGCGTCATTACGCAGTATCAGTCGCACACGCTGGTTCAGCATATTCAGCGCGGCTGGTCATTCTTCAGCGAAGAGATGAACGAGTTTGTCGATCTCCTTCCCGCTCAGCAACGCGTCCACGGTGAGAACTGGTATCGCGGAACGGCGGATGCAGTGACGCAGAACCTCGACATCATTCGTCGCTACAGCGCGGAATACATCGTGATCCTCGCCGGGGACCATATCTACAAGCAAGATTACTCCCACATGCTCATCGACCACGTCGAAAAAGGGGCGCGCTGCACCGTAGCGTGTCTGCCTGTGCCCGTTGCTGAAGCGACGGCGTTTGGCGTGATGCACGTGGATGCCGACGACAAAATTATCGACTTTGTTGAAAAACCGGCGAACCCGCCAACCATGCCCGGCGATGACACCAAATCGCTCGCCAGCATGGGGATTTATGTCTTTGATGCAGATTATCTTTATGAGCTGCTGGAGGAAGACGACAAAGACGAAAACTCCAGCCACGACTTCGGTAAAGACATCATTCCGAAAATCACTAAAGCTGGCATGGCGTATGCACATCCTTTCCCGCTGTCCTGCGTGCAGTCCGACCCTAATGCGGAACCATACTGGCGTGATGTGGGAACTCTGGAAGCGTACTGGAAAGCGAACCTCGACCTGGCGTCAGTCACGCCTGAGCTGGATATGTACGACCAGAACTGGCCGATTCGTACCCATATGGAATCGCTGCCGCCGGCCAAATTCGTGCAGGATCGCTCCGGCAGCCACGGTATGACGCTGAACTCGCTGGTGTCCGGCGGGTGCATTATTTCAGGCTCGGTGGTGGTGCAGTCGGTGCTGTTCCCCCGCGTGCGGATAAATTCATTCTGTAATATCGATTCGGCAGTCTTACTGCCTGATGTCTGGGTTGGGCGCTCGTGCCGTCTGCGTCGCTGCGTTATCGATCGTGCCTGCGTCATTCCAGAAGGGATGGTGATTGGTGAGAATGCGGAAGAAGACGCGCGTCGTTTCTACCGTTCGGAAGAGGGGATCGTGTTAGTCACACGGGAAATGTTGCGGAAGCTGCAGATCAAACAGGAGCGATGATGCAGGTTTTACACGTATGTTCTGAGATGTTCCCGTTGTTAAAAACGGGCGGTCTGGCAGATGTTCTGGGTGCATTACCGGCAGCGCAAATCGCCGGAGGCGTGGATACCCGAGTCCTGCTGCCCGCCTTTCCGGATATCCGGCGTGGTATTCCCGATGCAAAAGTGGTGACCCGCCGTGAGACCTTCGCCGGACGCATCACCCTGCTGTTTGGACATTACAATGGCGTAGGGATTTACCTGATCGACGCGCCGCACTTATACGATCGACCGGGCAGCCCGTATCACGATACGAACCTGTTCGCTTATACCGATAACGTGCTGCGCTTTGCGCTGCTCGGCTGGGTCGGGGCAGAAATGGCGACGGGGCTGGATCCGTTCTGGCGCCCGGATGTGGTGCACGCGCACGACTGGCACGCCGGGCTTGCCCCGGCGTATCTCGCGGCGCGCGGCCATCCGGCCAAATCGGTCTTTACCGTGCACAACCTGGCGTATCAGGGGATGTACTATGCCCATCACATGAGTGAAATCGATCTGCCATTATCGTTCTATAACATGCACGGACTGGAATTTAACGGGCAGATCTCGTTCCTGAAAGCCGGGCTCTATTACGCCGATCATATTACCGCCGTGAGCCCAACCTACGCCCGTGAGATCACCCAGCCGGAGTTTGGCTACGGCATGGAAGGTTTGCTGCAACAGCGCCATCGCGAAGGCCGCCTGTCGGGCATTCTGAACGGCGTGGATGAACAGATCTGGAGCCCGGAAACCGATCTCCTGCTGGCGGCGCGCTATGGCCGTGATTCCGTGGAAGAAAAAGCGGAAAACAAACGCCAGCTGCAGATTGCGATGGGCCTGAAGGTTAACGACAAGGTGCCGCTGTTCGCGGTGGTCAGCCGCCTGACCAGCCAGAAAGGGCTGGATCTGGTGCTTGAGGCGTTGCCCGGTTTACTGGAGCAGGGCGGGCAGCTGGCGCTGCTCGGCGCGGGCGACCCGGTGCTGCAGGAAGGTTTCCTTGCCGCCGCGGCGGAACATCCGGGTCAGGTGGGAGTGCAGATTGGCTATCACGAAGCGTTCTCGCACCGCATTATGGGCGGCGCGGACGTCATCCTGGTGCCGAGCCGTTTCGAACCCTGCGGCCTGACGCAGCTTTACGGCCTGAAATACGGCACGCTGCCGCTGGTACGCCGTACGGGCGGACTGGCGGATACCGTATCCGATAGCTCTCTGGAAAACCTGGCGGACGGTATCGCCAGCGGGTTTGTCTTTGAGGACAGTAATGCCTGGTCGCTGCTTCGGGCGATTCGGCGTGCTTTCGTCTTGTGGTCCCGTCCATCGCTCTGGCGTTACGTTCAGCGTCAGGCGATGTCCATGGACTTTAGCTGGCATGTCGCGGCGCAGTCATACCGCGATCTCTATCAACGCTTGATGTAACGAGGCGAAGTTACTGATATGAACGCTCCATTTAGCTACTCTTCACCCACGCTCAGCGTTGAGGCGTTAAAGCACTCCATCGCCTACAAGCTGATGTTCACCATCGGGAAAGATCCGGTTATCGCCAACAAGCACGAGTGGCTGAACGCCACCCTGTTTGCGGTGCGTGACCGCTTAGTTGAACGCTGGCTGCGCTCAAACCGCGCCCAGCTCTCGCAGGAAACGCGTCAGGTTTACTACCTGTCGATGGAATTTTTGATTGGCCGCACGCTCTCCAACGCGCTGTTGTCGCTCGGTATTTATGACGACGTCAAAACCGCCCTGGAAGAGATGGGGTTAGATTTAGAAGAGCTGATCGACGAAGAGAACGACCCGGGCCTCGGCAACGGCGGCCTGGGGCGTCTCGCCGCCTGCTTCCTCGACTCGCTGGCGACGCTTGCGCTGCCGGGCCGCGGCTACGGTATTCGCTACGATTACGGCATGTTCAAACAGAACATCGTCGACGGGCGCCAGAAAGAGTCGCCTGACTACTGGCTGGAGTACGGCAACCCGTGGGAGTTCAAGCGCCACAATACGCGCTACAAGGTGCGCTTTGGCGGGCGTATCCAGCAGGAAGGCAAAAAGTCCCGCTGGGTAGAAACGGAAGAGATCCTGGCCGTGGCCTACGACCAGATTATCCCCGGCTATGACACCGATGCCACCAACACGCTGCGCCTGTGGAGTGCCCAGGCCAGTAGCGAAATTAACCTCGGTAAATTCAACCAGGGTGACTACTTCGCGGCGGTGGAAGATAAAAACCACTCCGAGAACGTGTCCCGCGTGCTGTACCCGGATGACTCGACCTACTCCGGCCGCGAGCTGCGCCTGCGTCAGGAGTATTTCCTCGTTTCGGCGACCATTCAGGACATCCTCAGCCGCCACCATCAGCTCCACAGAACCTACGCCAATCTGGCGGAGAAAACCGCGATTCACCTCAATGACACCCACCCGGTGCTATCCATTCCGGAACTGATGCGCCTGCTCATCGACGAGCATAAGTTCAGCTGGGACGATGCCTTCGAGGTGACCTGTCAGGTATTCTCGTACACCAACCACACGCTGATGAGCGAAGCGCTGGAGACCTGGCCGGTGGATATGCTGGGCAAGATCCTGCCGCGCCATCTGCAGATTATCTTTGAGATTAACGACTACTTCCTCAAGACGCTGCAGGAGCAGTACCCGAACGATACCGGGCTGCTGAGCCGGGCGTCCATCATTGATGAATCCAATGGGCGCCGCGTGCGCATGGCCTGGCTGGCGGTGGTCATCAGCCATAAGGTCAACGGCGTATCTGAGCTGCACTCAAACCTGATGGTGCAGTCGCTGTTTGCAGACTTCGCGAAGATCTTCCCGACGCGCTTCTGCAACGTCACCAACGGCGTTACGCCGCGCCGCTGGCTGGCGCTGGCCAACCAGCCGCTCTCTGAGGTGCTGGACGAGAATATCGGCCGCACCTGGCGTACCGATTTAAGCCAGCTGAGCGAGCTGGAACAGCATATTGATTTCCCGACGGTGAACAAAGCCGTGCGCGAAGCCAAGCTGCTGAACAAAAAACGGCTGGCGGTCTGGCTGGCGCTGCACCTCAACGTGGTGGCAAACCCTAAAGCGCTGTTCGACGTGCAGATTAAACGAATCCATGAATACAAGCGTCAGCTGATGAACGTGCTGCACGTTATCACCCATTACAACCGCATCAAGGCCGATCCAACGGCCGACTGGGTACCGCGCGTGAAGATCTTCGCCGGTAAGGCGGCTTCTGCCTACTACATGGCGAAGCACATCATTCATCTCATCAACGATGTGGCGAAGGTGGTTAACCAGGATCCGGATATTGGCGACAAGCTGAAGGTGGTATTCATTCCAAACTACAGCGTAAGCCTGGCGCAGATGATCATCCCGGCGGCGGATCTCTCTGAGCAGATTTCTACGGCGGGTACGGAAGCATCCGGCACCAGTAACATGAAGTTTGCCCTTAACGGCGCGCTGACCATCGGCACGCTTGACGGGGCGAACGTCGAGATGCTGGAGCACGTGGGCGAAGATAATATCTTTATCTTCGGTAATACGACGGAAGAGGTGGAGGCGCTGCGCAGGAAAGGCTACTCGCCGCGTCAATATTACGAAGAGGATGAAGAGTTACGCCAGGTGCTGACGCAGATCGCGACCGGTGTGTTTAGCCCTGACGAACCGAGCCGCTACCGCGATCTGGTGGATTCGCTGATTAACTTTGGCGATCACTACCAGGTGCTGGCGGATTATCGCAGCTACGTGGACTGTCAGGATAAGGTGGATGAACTTTATCGTCAGCAGGAGAAGTGGACCAGTGTTGCGATGCATAACATCGCCAATATGGGGTATTTCTCGTCTGACAGGACCATCAAGGAGTATGCCGACACGATCTGGCATATTGATCCGGTGAGGTTGTAAAAGCAAAACGGCAACCTCGGTTACCGTTTTAGTGTTTGTTCCCTCTCCCTGTGGGAGAGGGTGAGGGCATCAGCCGGACCGATCGCATCAAGACGCTAGCGACAGCTCACGCTTCCCCGCATTTTGCAGTAACCACTGCGCCACGCGAGACTGCTGCTCGGCGCTGAGCCACATCCCTTCTTTGGTACGACGCCAGATAGCATCGTCCAGACGACGTACCCACTCGTGTTCAACCAGATAGCGCAGCTCGGCTTCGTACAGCTCGTGGCCGAAATGCTCGCCCAGATCCGCAATCTCCTTTGCATCGCCCAGGAACAGCTCGGTATTGCTGCCGTAGGTGCGGGCATAGTGGCGCGCCATCCCTTCGGTAATGAACGGGAAGCGACGGCGCAGCTTCGCGGCGTAATCATCGCGGTTGTCGCCGATATCACCGCCGGGCAGTACCGCGCCTTTGGTCCATGCCGGGCCAATGCCTTTATAGTATGGCGCCAGTTTTTCCAGCGCGTGCTCGGCCAGCTTGCGGTAGGTGGTCAGCTTTCCGCCAAACACGGAAAGCAGCGGCGCCTGACCGTCAACGTCGTGAATATCGAGCGTATAGTCGCGGGTAATCGCCTGCGGCGAGTCAGACTCGTCATCACACAGCGGACGCACGCCGGAGTAGGTCCAGACCACGTCATCGCGTGACAGCTGTTTCCTGAAGTGCGCGTTATACACTTTGAGCAGGTAGTTCACTTCGCTCTCGTCGATCTCGACGTTCTTCGGATCGCCTTTGTACTCCACGTCGGTGGTACCGATGATCGAGAATTCGTCCATCCACGGGATCACAAACACGATGCGCTTGTCTTCGTTCTGCAGGATGTAGGCCTGCTTCTGCGTATGCACGCGCGGCACCACAATGTGGCTGCCCTTGATCAGGCGAATGCCGTACGGCGAAGGCAGATGCATGCCGTCGTCGAAGAACTGCTTCACCCACGGGCCGGTAGCGTTCACCAGGCCGCGCGCTTTCCAGCTGAATTTCTCGCCGGTATCGATGTCTTCCGCTTCCACAATCCACAGGCCGTTTTCACGACGGGCAGAGGTTGCGCGGGTACGGGTTTTCACCTCACCACCTTTTTTCTCAACCATCTGGGCATTCGCCAGCACCAGACGTGCATCGTCCACCCAGCAGTCGGAATATTCGAAACCGCGCACGATTTCAGGCTTAAGGACCGATTCTGAGCCAAAACGCAAACCCTTCGAACCCGGGAGGCTGGTGCGTTTACCCAGATGATCGTACATAAACAGACCGATTCGGATCATCCACGCCGGACGCAGATGCGGGCGATGGGGCAGGCGGAAGCGCATCGGAATAGCCAGATGCGGTGCCATTTTCAGCAGCACTTCACGTTCGGCCAGTGCTTCACTGACCAGGCGGAATTCGTAGTGTTCCAGGTAGCGCAGGCCACCGTGAATCAGTTTGGAGCTGGCGGACGACGTCGCGCAGGCGAGATCGTTAGCTTCCAGCATCAGTACGGATAAACCGCGTCCTGCGGCGTCGACCGCAATACCGGCACCGTTGATGCCACCGCCTATCACAATCAGATCTTTGGTTTCCATAACACCCTCATGCACTTTCGTTAAAGCTCAGAAATGTTCGATATCGCTCATAATAGCAAAGGAACGCGCTTTTGGTAACATCAAAAAAACAATTTAGAGTGATATGGATAACATAATGGCGTTTACCCGCCGCCAGGACGTACACTACGGGGTAAAATAGTGCCGTTGAACAATGTAAAGAGAACACCATGGATCAGTTTGAATGTATTAACGTAGAAGAAGCCCACCAGAAGATGCACCAGGGAAAAGCGGTGCTGGTGGACATCCGCGATCCGCAGAGTTTTGCGATGGGCCATACGCCGGGCGCGTTCCATCTCACCAACGACACGCTGGGCGCGTTTATGCGCGATAACGACTTCGATACGCCGGTGATGGTCATGTGCTATCACGGCAACAGTAGCAAAGGCGCGGCGCAGTATCTGCTTCAGCAGGGTTACGACGCGGTTTACAGCGTTGACGGCGGTTTTGATGCCTGGCATCGTCATTTCCCGGCAGAAGTGGAATACGCTTTTGAGCGCTGATCCCGCTATACTGTCCCCTTTTGTGTGGAAATAAGCGACCGCTGCCCATGTTGATGATCACCTCTTTTACCAACCCGCGCGTTGCCCAGGCGTTTGTCGACTATATGGCGACGCAGGGCGTTATTCTGACTATTCAGCAACATACGCAGACCGACGTCTGGCTGGCCGATGAGAGCCAGGCCGGGCGGGTAAACGAGGAGCTGGCGCGTTTTCTTGAGAACCCTGGCGACCCGCGCTATCTGGCGGCCAGCTGGCAGTCTGGCCAGACCGACAGCGGATTGCACTACAGCCGTTTTCCCTTCCTTGCCACTATCCGGGAACGCGCGGGCCCGTTTACGCTGCTGCTGATGGCGGCCTGCATTATTGTCTTCATTATCATGAACGTGGTCGGCGACCAGAGCGTGATGATTGCCCTGGCCTGGCCCTATGACCCGTCTCTTGAGCTTGACGTCTGGCGCTACTTTACCCACGCGCTGATGCACTTCTCGGTGATGCATATCCTCTTTAACCTGCTCTGGTGGTGGTATCTCGGCGGTGCTGTTGAAAAGCGTCTGGGCAGCGGCAAGCTGATCGTTATCACCCTTATCAGCGCCCTGCTGAGCGGCTATGTTCAGCACAAGTTCAGCGGGCCGTGGTTCGGCGGGCTGTCGGGCGTCGTGTATGCCCTGATGGGCTATGTCTGGCTCCGCGGGGAGCGCGATCCGGAGAGCGGCATCTATCTGCAACGCGGATTAATAACCTTTGCGTTAATATGGCTAATTGCCGGATGGTTTGATCTGTTTGGTATGTCTATCGCCAACGGTGCACACGTCGCCGGGCTGGCCGTGGGGCTGGCGATGGCGTTTGCCGACACGCTCCATGCGCGAAAACGAACATAATTCTCAGGGATAATTGATGAAACAAACACAACGTCATGACGCCATTATCGAACTGGTAAAAAAACAGGGATACGTCAGCACCGAAGAGCTGGTGGAGCAGTTTGCCGTCAGCCCACAAACCATCCGTCGTGACCTGAACGACCTGGCCGATCAGAACCGCATTCTTCGCCACCACGGCGGCGCGGCGCTGCCGTCCAGTTCGGTTAACACCTCCTGGCACGACCGCAAAGCCACGCAGACGGCAGAGAAAGAGCGGATTGCCCGCAAGGTCGCCAGCCAGATCCCGAACGGGGCGACGCTGTTTATTGATATCGGCACCACGCCGGAAGCGGTCGCCCATGCGCTGCTGGATCACGAGAACCTGCGCGTGGTCACGAACAACCTGAACGTGGCCAATACCCTGATGCAGAAAGACGACTTCCGCATCATCCTCGCGGGCGGCGAACTGCGCAGCCGCGACGGCGGGATTATCGGCGAAGCGACCCTCGATTTTATCTCTCAGTTCCGCCTCGACTTCGGTATTCTCGGGATCAGCGGCATCGACAGCGACGGCTCGCTGCTGGAGTTTGACTATCACGAGGTGCGCACCAAGCGCGCGATTATTGAGAACTCACGCCACGTGATGCTGGTGGTGGACCATTCGAAGTTTGGCCGTAACGCAATGGTAAACATGGGCAGCATCAGCATGGTGGATGCGGTCTACACCGACGTGATGCCGCCAGCGGGCGTGATGCAGGTGATTAAAGATAATAATTTGCAGCTGGAATTGTGCTAGGACTTGTGCCGGGTGGCGCTGCGTTCACCCGACCTACAAAACTTTCGCCCTCTCCCTGTGGGAGAGGGCCGGGGTGAGGGCATCAGGCCGCACAAAACCTAAACGCCATACCCCATCATCTTCAACAGCTGCTGCGCATGCTGTACCGCATCCTGACGATGCGCCACGCCCAGCTTCTGATACAGATTGCGGATATGCGTTTTGATGGTGGTCGCCGCCACCGCCAGCTCGCCGGCAATCTGCTCGTTGCTGTAGCCTGAATAGATCAGCCCCAGAACCTGCCATTCGCGCTGCGTGAGCGGGCTGGTGCGGATAAGCTCCGGCACTTCCGGGTGGTTCAGCAGACGTTCAACGAAGTTCTCATCAAAATGCGCAAACTTGTGCCGATGATGCTGGTTTATCTCGCGCAGAATGCGCTGGGCGCGATGCTGATCCAGCTCCGGCAGCGTGTTGAGCTGAATAAGCTGACGCAGCTGCTGCGCCATCACTTCACCTTCAATCACAAAGTGGCTGATAAACCCGGTGCGGTTAGCCAGCTGCAGCGCTTCCAGCAGCACGCGCTGGGCATCGTTTTTACGACCCGCCTGCCAGTAAAGCTGGTTCAGCAGCAGCAGGTTACGGTTCAGGTCGCTCATCAGACGCAGGCTGCGCGCGTTCTCGTTCAGCTCTTCCAGCACAATCTCTGCGGGCTCTAAATCACCGAGCAGGATCTGCGCGCGGGCAATGTTGCGCCACTGGCTCTGCAGGAAGTGGTTGTTAGCAAATTCCGGTTTTGGCGTCTGGCGCAGCCAGTTAGCGGCGGATTTTTTATCGGCGGTCATCTGCCAGTAAATCACCCGGACCTTATCGGCGTTAGAGACCCAGTCGCTATGATACTGACCGTTGCCGAGCAGGTTCTCCAGGCGGTTCAGATGGTTGCGGGCGTTATCGAGATCGCCGCGCGCCAGCGAGCACTGCACCAGCAGCGCCAGGCACTGCAGCTGCTGCTGAGGCTGGAAGCTGGAAAGGACATCCACACCCTGGCGGGCGCAGCTTTCCGCTTCATCCAGACGCGACCAGGCCCACAGCAGCTGAGCGCGAATACGCAACAGGAACTCGTGCATCGGCAGCTGTTCCAGATGCTGTTCACGAATCAGCTGGAACGCTTTTTCCTGGTTTTCCCAGGCGGCCTGCAGGAACCCCTGTGCGAATAAAATCTCGCTCTGTTGGATCAGGCTCCACAGCGCGTAATGCCAGACATCATGACGACGCGCCATCTGTTCGGTTTGCTGCATCAGTGAAAGCGAACGCGTGAGGTCGCCTTTGCAGTGCAGCACTTCACCGTGCACCGAGGTCGCAACGATGCGGCTGTAGAAGTTAGCCAGCGGCAGTTCATCCAGCGCGACCATCGCCAGCCGTTCAGCTTCGTCCGGGTCGCCGTCGTTAATGGCCACCTGAGCGCGCAGCGCGTTAAATTCGCCGTGCAGGGTGGTATCCATTTCGCTTTCCATCTCCTGCTCGGCGCGTGCCAGCAGGGTGTTCACTTCGCTGTAGCGGTGCTGGCTCTGCATCAGCCAGGCCTGCAGCAGCACCAGACGCGGATTCTCCAGCAGGCTTTCCCACGGCAGGGCTTTGAGAGATTCTTCCAGCAGCGTCAGCTCGCTGTGGTTAAACAGGCCCCACGCATGGTTGAGGAGGATATCGCGCAGCATGCTGGCATCACCGGCGGCCAGCGCGTGGTGGATGGCCTCGCTCGGGAAGCCTTGCGCCATCCAGCTTTCGGCAGCGGCGCGGTGGATCTCCGGCAGTTCAACCGCCAGTTCCCACTGACAGCGCTGGCGCAGGAAACTGCCAAACAGCGGGTGATAGCTAAACCACTCGCCGGGATCGTCCATGCGCGTCAGGAAAAGGCCCTGACGTTCAATCTCTTCGAGCTGCAGCTGACCGTTTTCACATCCCGTCACGCGCACGATGAGCGCATCGTTCATGGAGCGCAGCAGAGAGCTTTTCAGCAGGAAATTACGCGTCGAGGGATCGACGCTGTCCAGCACCTCATCCACCAGGTAGTCAGAAAGGTGGCTGGCGTTGATGCCCGCCAGACGCCGCGCAGACTGATGCGCCGGACTGTTGTTTTGTCGGGCAGAGAGCGCGATAAGCTGCAGCGCCGTGGCCCAGCCGGCAACGTCATCACACAGACGGCTGCTTTCGGCGGCCTCAATCGGTGATGTTAGGCGGCAGTCAAAGAACTGCTTCGCTTCCTGGTGGGTAAAGGCCAGCTGCTGGCTGCCCACTTCCAGAAGCTGATCGCGCACGCGCAGGTTGGCAATGCCCAGCTGCGGCAGGTTGCGTGACAGCACGACTAAGGTCAGGTTTTCCGGCTGATGGCGCAGGAAGAAACGCATCGATTCATGAATCACCGGATTTGTGATGAGATGGTAATCATCAATCACCACGTAAAGCGGGCGATGCCATTCGGCCAGTTCGATAAACAGCTGAGAGAAAAGGGAGGACAGGCTGGCGTACTGGCGCTTTTGCACCATCACCTCACTGGCGACGCAGTGTCCATGGGTGGCTTGCTGTATGGCGGCAATCAGATAGCTGGCAAAACGCTCTTGCTGGTTATCGCCCTCGTCGAGGGAGTACCAGCCAAGATCGCTTTTACCCGCGGCCCATTGCGAAATGAGCGTTGTTTTTCCATAGCCTGCAGGACTCGTAACCAGCGCCAGTCGGAAATTATGCGCGCCGGAAAGTTTAGCCAACAGACGCTCGCGGACCACTGTATGGTCAAGACGAACCGGGCGACTTAATTTAGACGGAATCAACATAGGTTTCACTTCACTGTGGGGAACGAGAGATTTTATTTTTTTTGCGCTTCGTAATTAATACGATATAAGGTCGAACAGAAAGAGAACTATTGCAAGTTATGTCTGGGTTTTGTGGTTCTGAATTTGCACTCTGTCACAAAACATTCAGGCAAATGTTGGAACTTTCTCGAAAGGGGCTTAACGCCGCGTCACTACTGGCTTGTCTGTATACATTGCCGCTGCGCTGAAACTGGTTTCAGAAAGGTATAGTGACGTCAAATTTAATAAAGTGCTGGTAAAGTTGAGTGAGAGTAATAGTCTCCGGAGATGTAACCCGATGACTAAATTATTATTCTACGTAAGTAATCATTTCAGAACGGATTAATCTCACCCGAAACTGCATTTCATTTCTTTGACATTCTCCCCGGTTACTTTTTTATCTTCCGGGCACACTCGAACTATGCTCTGAGAGTGGCCTCGATCACACTTTTATGCTCATCCCCGCTACTCCTCCCTGTCTAATCCCCCACAGGAGGAGGAAGAGGGGAAATGAGCCAGGCACACTAGCGCCAACTTGTGTTTTCTTTCTAAAGGATGCCGATCCCCTATGTCACAGCCTACCTTCAACAAAGCTCAATTCCAGGCTGCCCTGACGCGTCAGTGGCAGCGTTTTGGCCTTCATGCTGCAAACGAAATGACGCCTCACCAGTGGTGGCAGGCCGTGAGCGGTGCGCTCGCAGAGCAGCTGGATGCTCAACCGGTGGCAAAGCCTGTTAAAGGCCAGCGTCACGTGAACTATATCTCGATGGAATTCCTGATTGGCCGTCTGACGAGCAACAACCTTTTGAACCTTGGCTGGTATCAGGACGTCGGTGACGTCCTCAAAGAACACGACATTAGCCTGACTGACCTGCTCGAAGAAGAGATTGACCCGGCGCTGGGCAACGGCGGCCTGGGACGTCTGGCAGCCTGTTTCCTTGACTCCATGGCGACCGTCGGCCAGTCGGCGATCGGCTATGGTCTGAACTACCAGTATGGCCTGTTCCGGCAGTCGTTTGCCGATGGCCATCAGATGGAAGCGCCGGACGACTGGCATCGCAATACCTATCCGTGGTTCCGCCATAACGCGCAGCTGGATGTGCAGGTCGGCATTGGCGGGAAAGTGACAAAGCAGGGGCTCTGGGAACCGGCGTTCATCATTACCGGTGAAGCCTGGGATCTGCCAGTGCTCGGCTACCGTAACGGCGTGGCGCAGCCGCTGCGTCTGTGGCAGGCGAAGCACGCGCATCCGTTTAACCTGACCAAATTTAACGACGGCGATTTCCTGCGCGCCGAGCAGCAGGGCATCGACGCCGAGAAGCTGACTAAAGTCCTCTACCCGAATGACAACCACCTGGCCGGTAAAAAGCTGCGCCTGATGCAGCAGTACTTCCAGTGCGCCTGTTCCGTGGCGGACATTCTGCGTCGCCATCACCTGGCGGGCCGCAAGCTGGCGCAGCTGCCGGACTTCGAAGTGATTCAGCTCAATGACACGCACCCGACCATTGCGATCCCGGAACTGCTGCGCGTGCTGATCGACGAGCATCAGCTGAGCTGGGACGACGCCTGGGCCATCACCAGCCGTACCTTCGCCTACACCAACCACACTCTGATGCCAGAGGCGCTCGAGTGCTGGGATGAAAAGCTGGTGAAAACGCTGCTGCCGCGCCACATGCAGATCATCAACAAGATTAACGACCAGTTTAAAACCCTGGTGGATAAAACCTGGCCAGGCAACAAAGCGGTCTGGGCGAAGCTGGCGGTGGTTCACGATAAGCAGGTGCGCATGGCGAACATGTGCGTGGTCAGCGGCTTTGCGGTGAACGGCGTGGCGGCGCTGCACTCGGATCTGGTGGTCAAAGATCTCTTCCCGGAATACCACCAGCTTTGGCCGACCAAATTCCACAACGTGACCAACGGCATCACGCCGCGTCGCTGGATCAAGCAGTGCAACCCGCTGCTGGCCGGTCTGCTGGATAAGACCCTGAAGAAAGAGTGGGCCAACGATCTGGACCAGCTCATCAACCTGGAAAAATACGCTGACGACGCGAAGTTCCGCGAGCAGTACCGTGCGATCAAGCTGGAGAACAAGGTTCGCCTGGCGGAGTTTGTGAAAGTGCGTACCGGGATTGAGATCAACCCGAATGCCATTTTCGACATTCAGATCAAACGTCTGCACGAGTACAAACGCCAGCACCTGAACCTGCTGCATATTCTGGCGCTGTACAAAGAGATCCGCGAGAACCCGCAGGCCGACCGCGTGCCGCGCGTGTTCCTGTTCGGTGCGAAAGCGGCGCCGGGCTACTACCTGGCGAAAAACATTATCCTCGCCATCAATAAAGTGGCGGCGGCGATCAACAGCGATCCGAAAGTGGGCGACAAGCTGAAGGTGGTGTTCCTGCCGGACTACTGCGTCTCGGCGGCTGAAATGCTGATCCCGGCGGCGGATATTTCCGAGCAGATCTCTACCGCAGGTAAAGAAGCGTCCGGTACCGGCAACATGAAGCTGGCGCTGAACGGCGCGCTGACCGTCGGTACGCTCGACGGGGCCAACGTCGAAATCGCCGAGAAGGTGGGTGAAGAGAACATCTTTATTTTCGGCCACACCGTGGAAGAGGTGAAAGCCATCAAGGCTAAAGGCTATGACCCGGTGAAATGGCGTAAGAAAGACAAAGTGCTCGACGCGGTGCTGAAGGAGCTGGAAAGCGGTAAATACAGCGACGGCGACAAGCACGCGTTTGACCAGATGCTGCACAGCATGGACAAACACGGCGGTGACCCGTATCTGGTGATGGCGGACTTCACGGCCTACGTTGAAGCGCAAAAGCAGGTCGACGTGCTGTATCGCGACCAGGAAGCCTGGACCCGCGCGTGCATTCTGAACACCGCCCGCTGCGGTATGTTCAGCTCTGACCGTTCAATCCGTGATTATCAGGCCCGTATCTGGCAGGCAAAACGCTAAGGAAGCGCGATGGAGAGTAAACGTCTGGACAGCGCCGCGCAGGCGGCGGGAATCAGCCTCAGTTACATTAATGCTCACGGCAAACCGCAGTCTATTGGCGCCGACACCAAAAGACGTTTGCTGGATGCCATGCACAAAACCGACGCGAAAGCGTCGGTTGCGCCGGTGCCGAACGTGAAGGTATTCACCGCAGGCAAAAAGATGCCGCTGGCGGTGGAGGGGCGCGGCGAGTTTAGCTGGCTGCTGACCACCGAAGAGGGGCATCAGCACAAAGGCCACGCCACCGGCGGCAAAACGTTAAACCTTCCGGCGAAGCTGCCGGAGGGGTATCACACCCTAACGCTCACCCAGGATGACCAGCGCTTCCACTGCCGGGTAATCGTCGCGCCAAAACGCTGCTACGAGCCACAGGCGCTGCTTGAAGGTAAAAAGCTGTGGGGCGCCTGCGTGCAGCTCTATACCCTGCGCTCCGACAGCAACTGGGGCATCGGTGATTTTGGCGATCTGAAAAAGATGCTGGTGGATGTGGGCGAGCGCGGCGGCGCGTTTATTGGCCTCAACCCGATCCACGCGCTCTATCCGGCCAACCCGGAGAGCGCCAGCCCGTATAGCCCGTCTTCCCGCCGCTGGCTGAACGTGATTTATATCGACGTTAACGCGTTAGATGACTTCAAAAACAGCAAAGAGGCGCAGGCGTGGTGGAAACTCAGCACCACGCAGCAGGCTCTCAAGCAGGCGCGCGACGCGGACTGGGTGGACTATTCCACCGTCACGGCGCTGAAAATGGCCGCGCTGCGTCTGGCGTGGAAAGGCTTTTCGCAGCGCGATGACGAGCAGATGGCCACGTTCCGCCAGTTTGTAACGCAGGAGGGCGAGAGCCTGTACTGGCAGGCGGCGTTTGATGCGCTGCACGCGTATCAGGTGAAAGAGGACGAAATGCGCTGGGGCTGGCCGGTCTGGCCGGAAGCGTATCAGTCCGTCGACACGCCTGAAGTAAAAGCGTTCTGTAAAAAATATGCCGATGAAGTGGACTTCTACCTGTGGCTGCAGTGGCTGGCGTACAGCCAGTTTGCAGCCTGCTGGCAGGTGAGCCAGGGCTATAAGATGCCGATCGGCCTGTATCGCGATCTGGCCGTGGGCGTGGCGGAAGGCGGCGCGGAAACCTGGTGCGACCGTGAGCTTTACTGTCTGAAAGCCTCCGTCGGCGCGCCACCGGATATCCTTGGCCCGCTCGGCCAGAACTGGGGATTGCCGCCGATGGATCCGCACGTCATGGCGGCGCGCGCCTACGAGCCGTTCATCGACCTGCTGCGCGCGAACATGCAGAACTGCGGCGCGCTGCGTATCGACCACGTGATGTCCGTGCTGCGTCTGTGGTGGATCCCGTACGGTGAAACGGCCGATCACGGGGCGTACGTGCAGTATCCGGTTGACGATCTGCTGTCGATCCTGGCCCTGGAAAGTAAACGCCATCAGTGCATGGTGATCGGTGAAGATCTCGGTACCGTGCCGGTGGAAATTGTCAGCAAGCTCCGCGACAGCGGCGTCTACTCCTATAAAGTGCTCTATTTTGAAAACGACCATGAGAAAACCTTCCGCGCGCCGAAAGCGTACCCTGAACAGTCAATGGCAGTCGCGACGACGCATGACCTTCCTACGCTTCGTGGCTATTGGGAAAGCGGCGATCTGACGCTCGGTAAAACGCTGGGTCTGTATCCTGATGAAGAGGTTCTGCGCGGCCTGTATCAGGATCGCGAGCTCTCCAAACAGGGGCTGCTGGATGCGCTGCACAAGCAGGGCTGTCTGCCGAAACGTGCCGGACATAAGGCGTCATTGATGTCGATGACCGCGACCCTTAATCGCGGCCTGCAGCGCTATATTGCCGACAGCAACAGCGCCCTGCTGGGCCTGCAGCCGGAAGACTGGATTGATATGGCGGAGCCGGTGAACATTCCGGGGACCAGCTATCAGTACAAGAACTGGCGTCGCAAGCTGTCCACAACGCTTGAGAAGATGTTTGCCGATGATGGGGTGAACAAGCTGATTAAGGATTTGGACAAGCGTAGAAGGGCGGTGGGCAAGAAGCGGTAGTTTCACCCTCACCCTAACCCTCTCCCAGAGGGAGAGGGAATAGAATGTAGGCCGGGTAAGCGTCAGCGCCACCCGGCTTTTTTACATCAAACCACCATATTCAACAGCAGCACCCCGACCAGACCACACACCGAAATAATGGTTTCCAGCGCGGACCAGGACTTGATGGTTTCACCGATCGTCAGGTTGAAGTACTCCTTGAACAGCCAGAAGCCAGGGTCGTTAACGTGAGAGAAAATCACGCTACCGGAACCGACGGCGATAACCATCAGCTCAGGGCTTACGCCCGTGGTCGCAATCAGCGGGGCAACGATACCGCCCGCGGTGATCGCCGCAACGGTCGCAGAACCCAGCGCAATACGCAGAACCGCGGCAATAGACCAGGCCATCAGGAGCGGCGATACGTTAGTTTCATGCATCATGGCAGCGATGTATTTATCCACGCCGCTGTCGACCAGAACCTGCTTGAATGCACCGCCGCCGCCGATGATCAGGAGCATCATGGCAATGATTTTGATGGAAGAGGTCAGCGTGTCGTTGATCTGATCCATTGAACGACCGCGGTTAAGACCGAAGGTGAACATCGCGATCAGCACGGCAATCAGCGTTGCCATCACCGGGTCACCCAGGAATTCCGCAACGGACAGGAACGGATGACCTTTCGGCAGGATCATCTCTGCCACGGCGCGCATCGCCATCAGGATGACCGGTACCAGAGAGGTCCAGACGCTGACGCCAAAGCCAGGCATCTCTTCTTCGGTGAAGGTTTTGGCGCTGTACAGACCTTCCGGAATCGGCTTATCAATGCCTTTCAGGAAGCGGGCATAAACCGGGCCCGCCAGAATCACGGTAGGGATCGCCAGAATTGTACCGAACAGCAGGGTTTTACCCATATCCGCGTGGAAGATGGTTGCGATAGCGGTTGGACCCGGGTGCGGCGGCAGGAAGCCGTGGGTCACGGACAGCGCCGCAGCCATTGGCACACCGACATACAGCAGCGGGATGTTTGCCGCAGCAGCGATGGTGAACACCAGCGGCAGCATCAGCACGAAGCCCACTTCATAGAACAGCGCGAAGCCGACGGTAAAACCGGTTAATACCACCGCCCACTGGATATTCTTCTTGCCAAATTTGGCAATCAGCGTGGTGGCGATACGCTGCGCGCCACCGCAGTCTGCCAGCATTTTACCGAGCATGGCGCCGAAGCCCATGATCAGCGCCAGGCTGCCGAGCGTGCCGCCGACGCCGGCTTTGATGGAACTGATAACTTTAACCAGCGGCATACCCTGCATCAGACCGACTGCAAGTGCCACCAGAACCAGAGCGATAAATCCGTTCATTTTGAAACGGATCATCAAGAGCAGTAATAACACAACACCGATAGCAACGATGACTAGTGGCATGATTTACCTGGCCTTTGAATTGTTATGGGTAACGTCATTGTTTCAACGACAAATTCCGATTGTCCCAACTGGGAACAGAGTGTTAACGGCACTCATACTGATGCCTTCGAAACCATTAAGTTTAGTCGGCTGTTATAAGGGTGCTGAGTGCCCACGAGAATGATACGGGTAACATGACTTGATTGAGAATCACCCTGGGAGGGTAAATTTGAATTATGAGACGCAGGTCAACATATAGAGGGGGAGCGGCGGGAAAACAAAAGCCGGGTGGCGGCTTCGCCTTACCCGGCCTACGATTCGGATGCTGTGTCCAGGCATACGCGCAGGCACAGTTTTGTAGGCCCGGTAAGCGCGGCGCCACCGGGCAATACAGACGGATACTGAATTAGTAGTAAGAATGCTCGCCGCGCTGGTGTTCGGTCAGGTCACGCACGCCTTTCAGTTCCGGGAACTCGTTCAGCAGCTGCTTCTCGATCCCTTCTTTCAGCGTCACATCGACCATGGAACAGCCGTTACAGCCGCCGCCAAATTGCAGAATGGCAAAACCTTCGTCGGTGATTTCCATCAGGGAAACACGACCGCCGTGGCCCGCCAGCTGTGGGTTGATCTGGGATTGCAGCAGATACTCAACGCGCTCCATCAGCGGGGCATCGTCAGACACTTTACGCATTTTCGCGTTCGGCGCTTTCAGGGTCAGCTGAGAACCCAGCTGGTCGGTGACGAAGTCGATCTCCGCATCTTCAAGATACGGTGCGCTCAGCTCATCAACGTAGGCGGTGAGCTGCTCAAATTTAAGGGCAGTGTCAGTGGCTTCCACAGCGTCCGGAGGACAATAAGAAACACCACATTCTGCATTCGGAGTGCCTGGATTAATCACAAACACGCGGATCTGCGTCCCTTCTTCCTGATTTGCCAGCAGTTTGGCAAAGTGCGCTTGTGCAGAATCGGAAATACGGATCATAGCTTTGGCCTAATAGTTGACTAAATTACCTGGGTATAATCATACGCCCATTGAAGAAGGGCTACAAGGTACGGCACAGACACCATACCTGAACCGACGCGGCGCCGCTTCGCAAAAGCAGTCGGGAAAGTTCAGCAACGGTACTGCCCGTGGTGACGACATCATCCACAATCGCGATATGGAGACCGTCGACCGGCAATTCAAGGCGAAAGGCATTTTTGAGGTTTCTTTTGCGAAGCCGGGCGCTGAGCTGATGCTGGATGGCGGTGGCATGAACGCGTGTCAGCGCGCGGGCCTCATACCGGCAGCCGAGCCACCGCGCGAGGGGACGGCAGATCAGGTCACTCTGGTTATAGCCGCGCCGCCAGTGCCGACGCCGGTATAAGGGAACATTCACCACCATGTCAATTTTCGGCAATGCCCGGTGACGTCGCGCCTGCAAAACCGCCAGCAATAGCAGGCGGGCAAGGGGCTGTGCCAGCGAGCTCTGCCCGGAAAACTTCAGCGCATGAACCAGTCTGCTCAGCGGGGGGACATATTCATCCACGGCCACCAGCGCGCTCCACGGCGGGGATTTTTTCAGGCAGCGGCCACAGGGCAACGAGGGGTTTGTGGCCGGTAAACCACATTGTGGACAGATCCCGATATGCCATTGCAGCGATCGCGTGCAGACGGAGCATACGCCCCACCCGCTAAGCGCCAGCGGCATTTGGCATAGCCAGCACAAGCCGGGTACTGTTAGCATGTGCAACCTCCATGTGAAAAAAGAGAACAGTAACTGATGAAGACGCTGTGGTGGCAGACCGTAGGGACAGGAAATTGCCATCTTGTGCTGCTGCACGGATGGGGCCTGAACGCGGAGATATGGCATTGCATACGTGAGGAACTTGCCTCGCATTTCACGCTGCATCTGGTGGACTTACCCGGCTTTGGCCGCAGCCGCGGGTATGGCGCGTTGTCGCTTGATGTGATGGCGCAGCAGGTTCTGGACGCTGCGCCGCAAAACGCGGTTTGGCTGGGCTGGAGCCTGGGCGGGCTGGTGGCGAGCCAGATTGCGCTGTCGCGGCCTGACCGCGTAAAAGCGCTGGTGACGGTGGCGTCATCGCCCTGTTTTAGCGCGCAGGAAGAGTGGCCGGGGATCAAGCCTGACGTGCTGGCGGGCTTCCAGCAGCAGCTGAGCGACGATTTCCAGCGGACCGTAGAGCGGTTCCTGGCATTGCAGACAATGGGCACTGACACCGCGCGTAAGGATGCCCGAACGCTGAAGCAGACCGTGCTTTCTCTGCCGATGCCGGAGGTTGAGGTGCTTAACGGCGGTCTTGAGCTCCTGAAAACGGTTGACCTGCGCGAGCCGCTGGCAGCGCTGACGGTGCCGCACCTGCGTATCTACGGTTATCTCGACGGGATTGTGCCGCGCAAAGTGGTTCCGCTGCTGGATTCACTCTGGCCGGAGAGTGAATCGCAGATCATTGCCAAAGCCGCGCATGCCCCGTTTATCTCTCATCCGACGGAATTTTGTTCAGCGCTGATTGCGTTAAGTCAACGTTTAGACTGATTATTTTCTATCCCGCCTGGAAAAAGTAACACACCGCAACCATACTCCAGATGTCGTTGCGGTTGTTCTGCCTACGATAATCAAAACAACAATCCTATGGAGAGTCAGGCTATGAAACTTGTTACAGGTATTGTCACTTCTCTGGTTATTGGGTCACTGTCATTTGGCGTCTTTGCGGCAAAAGAGCTGGAAAAAGATAAAGTTGCCGGCATGAATCTGACGAAAATTGGTGAGATTTCTACGTCTGACACCACCGCGCCGATGGACGCGAGAAAAGAGCTGTCGAAGAAAGCGGATGAGCTGGGTGGAACGTACTACGTCGTCACCAGCGCTGAAAAGCAGACCAAAAACGTACGCGCAACGGCGGACGTCTACAAGTAATACGATAAAGCCGGGCAGCGATGCCCGGCTTTGTTAACGCAGCGCCCACCACTCCCTGAGGCAGGCCTTTCCTTCCGGACAGCTTTTACAACTGCCGGAGAGACAGCCGTCCGCGTCTTCCTGAATCCGCACGGCTTTCCCCATGGCTTCCAGTCTTTGCAGCATGGCATCGATCATCGGCTGCGGCGTATGCAGGCTGAGGCTCAGCTGTTTCGCCTCCATTCGCCCTTGCAGTGCCAGCAGGTCACGAACCTGAATCAACGATGCCATGGTTTACTCCTTAGTGACAGTCGCCCGCCGGGCTGCTGCAGCAGGTCGCGGCGGTTTTACGGTTTGCCAGCAGGTCGATGTCGACGCGGCTGCGCGCACGCCGCAGTAAACCGAGCACTATCACGTTAAACAGCACAACCGCGAGAATGCAGACCAGGCTGTAGCGCGGATGCTGGCTGAAGTTAACTGTTTGATAAAAGAGCGTCGACAGCGAGTACGCAATGTTTAACCCCCACAGGATGGAGAAGCCCATCCAGCCGCGGCTGGACTCGCGGGCAATCGCCCCCATCACGGAGATGCACGGAATGTAGAGCAGAACAAAGATGAGGTAGCTGTAGGCCGCGGACGCGCTGCCAAATTTCTCGCCCATCACGCCCATTGCACCCGTCGCCATTTCGCCGTCACCTTTGCTGGCCTCAATAGGGTTCGCCAGCACGCTCAGGCTGAAGGTGTCTTTCAGGCTCTGCCAGGTCTCCTCAACGGCACCCAGCAGTTCATGACCGAGATGAAACTCTGCCGGATTAAATTCCTGTTCCTGAATGTTCTCTGCGGTGTAAAGCGTGTTCAGTGTGCCGACAACCACCTCTTTCGCCATCGCACCGGTGAAAAGCCCGACGGTTGCCTGCCAGTTATCCTCATGCACGCCAATCGGTTTGAAGACCGGCGTGATGACGCGGCTGACGGAGGCGAGGGCAGAGTCGTTGATGTTATCCGCCGCCTGCCCGCTGAGGGTGAAGCTGTTCAGCGCGCTCAGGAAAATGCTGACGATGACAATCACCTTACCGGCGCGCAGCACAAAGCCCTTCAGGCGCTGCCAGGTCTGGATCGCCAGACTTTTCAGATGCGGCACGTGATACACCGGCAGCTCCATCACAAACGGCGACGCTTCACCGCGCATGATGGTGTGCTTCAGCATTAAACCGGTAAGAATAGCCATCACGATGCCCAGCACGTACAGCGAGAAGACCGCCAGCGCGCCCTGCTGGCCAAAGAAGGCTGCGGCAAAGACCGCAAAAATGGCCAGACGGGCGCCGCAGGACATAAACGGCGCCATCATGATGGTCATCAGACGCTCACGCGGCGCATCCAGGGTGCGCGCGCCCATCACCGACGGTACGTTACAGCCGAAGCCGACAATCAGCGGGACGAAGGATTTACCCGGCAGACCCAGCGCCTGCATCAGACGATCCATCACGAACGCGGCGCGCGCCATGTAGCCGGAATCTTCCAGGAACGAGAGGAACAGATACATCATGCCGATCTGCGGCACCAGAGGCAGAACGGTGTTGATACCGCCGCCGATCCCCTGTGCGAGGAAGATGGTTAACCATTCGGGGAAGTGGAGGGTGTAACCTACCCACTGAATTCCGTGGACGAAGACCGCGACGGAACCGGCGTCGAAAATGGGCTGGAGG
Source organism: Enterobacter sp. 61D5 (assembly GCF_034107965.1). Classification (NCBI taxonomy): domain Bacteria; kingdom Pseudomonadati; phylum Pseudomonadota; class Gammaproteobacteria; order Enterobacterales; family Enterobacteriaceae; genus Enterobacter; species Enterobacter sp. 61D5. Next base: position 55,898 of record NZ_JAWNFK010000019.1, on the reverse strand, counting down.
GCGCCGCCGATGTTAATGGCGAGCAGGAACATCACGTACATCACCAGCAGGAAGATGGGCAAACCGAGGAAGCGGTTAAGCACAATCTTATCTACCGCCGCCGTAAAGCGGCTGGGCTCTGCCGTCAGGGCGTTGCTGACAACATCGCAAATCGAGGCGATGGCCTGGTAACGCGCATCGGCGATGTGCAGCGCCGGGTCGTCCAGCTCGTCGCTAAGACGAGCCACCGTCGCGTCCAGCTTATCAGCCGCATGCCCGGCGTAAGCGCGGCTGTAAATATCCCCTTCCAGCATCTGCAGGCCAAGCCACAGGCGCTGTTTCGCAGGCATGCTTTTGTCCATCTCCTGCGCAAGCACATTGGCTTCGCGCAGGAGAGGCTGCGCGTAATGCACCAGCTCAATGTCATGATTTCCCTGGTGACGGTCAATGGCCAGCTTCAGCGCATCAATACCGCGAGCGCGCGTCGAGACCAGCGGAACGACCGGGCATCCCAGGCGCGCGGAGAGGGCATCGACGTCGATACGCAGCTTTTGTTTCTCCGCAATGTCGAGCATGTTGAGCGCTACAATGCAGGGGATCCCCAGCTCCAGCAGCTGCAGCGTCAGATAAAGGTTACGCTCGAGATTGGAAGCGTCGACCACGTTGATCAGCAGGTCCGCGTCGCCGCCAAGAATATAGTGGCAGGCAATCTGCTCATCGAGCGAGGTTTGCGACGAAATGGTGGTTAACGAGTAGGTGCCGGGAAGGTCAACCAGCGTCACCTGGTTGTCTGTTGTCGTGAACTGGCCCTCTTTACGCTCAACCGTCACGCCCGCCCAGTTACCCACGCGCTGGCGGGCTCCGGTCAGCTGGTTAAAAAGCGTAGTCTTGCCGGAATTAGGATTGCCAATTAAGCCAATAGTTAACTTTTTCATTTTTTTAGACTCACTGAAACCGCTGGCTTGTTATCGGGATAAGGCTTCGACTTCTATTAACGCGAGGTCTTTCTTACGCAGTACCAGATTCACGCGGCGGGTTTCGATGTGAACCGGATCGCCCAGCGGGGCCACGCGCACGACCTGGAATGACGAGCCGGGAAGCATGCCCAGCGACAGCAGCTTTTGCCGATAGGCCGGGCTAATTTCGCGGGTAAAACCGGTAATCTTCCATGCACTGTCTGGAGTGAATTGCATAACGCCTGATTCCACGAAAGGTTAAATTATCTACTATGGGATGATAATGAGAATAGTTTTTATCAGCAATATTAAAACTGTGACGGAATGTTGTTTGCGGTATTAATTTACGGCCTGTTTGACCTGGCTCAATATTTGCTGAATGGCCTGGAAAACGAAAAGGGGAGTATTTGTTAACGGGGTGATAATTGGAGGTTTAAATATGGCTATGCAATCGGTTTCATATATTTCGGTATAATTTGTCCCCTCACCCCGGTCCTCTCCCCTTTGGGGAGAGAGTTAGGGTGAGGGAATTTACAACCTTAGCGTTTCTTACCCATCGCTGCCGCCAGCGCATCCATCATCGCGCTGTTGCCTGCAGGCTGAGCATCACGTCCGCGCGGTTTTGCCGCTTTCGCGGCCGGGCGCTGCTGCTCGCGGCCACCGCCATTGCCGCCGCGGCGCGCGCTGGTGTCGCCCGGCTGTTCGTCCAGACGCATGGTCAGCGCGATACGCTTGCGCTGCAGATCCACTTCCAGCACTTTGACCTTCACGATGTCACCCGCTTTAACCACGGTGTGCGGGTCTTCAACGAACTTGTCGGCGAGGGATGAGATATGCACCAGGCCGTCCTGATGCACGCCGATATCCACAAACGCGCCAAAGTTGGTGACGTTGGTCACCGCGCCCTCCAGCACCATGCCGGGCAGCAGGTCGTTCATGGTTTCCACGCCGTCAGCAAAGGTCGCCGTTTTGAACTCAGGGCGCGGGTCGCGGCCCGGCTTTTCCAGCTCTTTGATGATGTCGGTGACGGTAGGAACACCAAATTTGTCGTCGGTGAAATCAACGGCTTTCAGGTTGCGCAGGGCGCTGCTGTCACCCATGAGATCTTTCAGCGCCTGCTGGGTGGCGGCCAGAATGCGTTCCACCACAGGGTACGCTTCAGGGTGAACGGTAGAGGCATCCAGCGGGTTATCGCCGTGGTTGATGCGCAGGAAGCCCGCACACTGCTCAAAGGCTTTTGGCCCCAGACGGCTCACTTTCAGCAGCTGCTGACGATTCTGAAACTGGCCGTTCTCATCACGCCAGGCGACGATGTTCTGCGCCATCATGCGGGTTAAGCCCGCCACGCGGGTCAGCAGGGGAACGGAGGCGGTGTTCAGGTCAACGCCAACGGCGTTTACGCAGTCTTCCACCACCGCATCCAGCTTACGCGCCAGCTGAGTCTGGCTCACGTCGTGCTGATACTGGCCCACGCCGATGGATTTCGGGTCGATCTTCACCAGCTCCGCCAGCGGATCCTGCAGGCGGCGTGCAATAGAAACCGCACCGCGCAGGGACACGTCCAGGTCCGGGAACTCCTGGGCCGCCAGCTCGGAGGCGGAATAGACGGATGCCCCCGCTTCGCTGACGATCACTTTCTGCGCCGTCACTTTCGGGAACTGCTTCTGCACGTCGAGGTAGAAACGCTCGGTTTCGCGTGAGGCCGTACCGTTGCCGATGGCAACCAGCTCCACGTTGTATTTTTCGCACAGCGCCGCTACCACGACGGCCGCTTTCGCTGCCTGGCCGGTGTGCGGATAGATGGTATCGGTCGCCACCAGCTTGCCGGTGCCGTCAACCACAGCGACCTTCACACCGGTACGCAGGCCCGGATCGAGACCCATGGTCGCGCGCAGGCCGGCAGGGGCGGCCATCAGCAGGTCGTGCAGGTTACGGGCGAAGACGTTAATCGCTTCATCTTCGGCGCGCTCGCGCACGGTGCCCATCAGCTCGGTTTCGAGGTGCATCAGCACCTTGATGCGCCAGGTCCAGCTCACTACGCCTTTGCGCCAGCTGTCCGCCGGGGCGTTATTCAGGCGCAGGCCGAGATGGTCGATAATGATCTGCTCGCAGTGGCTCTCTTTCGGCGGTTCGTCAAACTGCGGGTCGGCGTTCAGGGAGAGCTGGAGCACGCCTTCGTTGCGGCCGCGGAACATCGCCAGCGCGCGGTGTGAAGGGGCGGTAGAAATCGGTTCGTGGTGATCGAAGTAGTCGCGGAATTTCGCGCCTTCTTCCTCTTTACCCGCGACGACGGTAGAGACGATGTGGGCATTCTTCCACAGGTAATCACGCACTTTAGCGAGCAGGGCGGCGTCTTCGGCGAAGCGCTCCATCAGAATGTAGCGCGCGCCGTCGAGGGCGGCCTTGGTGTCCGCTACGCCTTTGTCGGCGTCGATGAATTTCGCCGCTTCGGTTTCCGGGTCGTGGGACGGCTCGTTCCACAGCAGGTCGGCCAGCGGCTCAAGACCCGCTTCAATCGCAATCTGCCCGCGCGTGCGGCGCTTCGGTTTGTACGGCAGATAGAGATCTTCGAGTTCGGTTTTGCTCAGGGTGCCGTTGATGGCGCTTTCCAGCTCGCTGGTCAGCTTGCCCTGTTCGCCGATGGATTTAAGGATCGCCTGACGACGTTCTTCCAGTTCACGCAGATAGCCCAGACGGGTCTCCAGGTTACGCAGTTGCGTGTCATCCAGACCGCCGGTGACTTCCTTACGATAGCGTGCAATAAACGGCACGGTGTTCCCTTCATCAAGCAGGCGAACGGCAGCTTCTACCTGTTCGGCTCTGGCCTGAATATCACCCGCAATAATGCGGCAGAGCGAATCTTTCATCATGGCTTTATCATCTGTTGAGTCGAAAAAATCAGGGGATAGTTATACGGGCTGACACGGCAAAATGCCAGCCGGGGAGGGCGCTCTCGGACTATTTTACGTAGACGATCTCATTGACGTACCAGCTGGCTTCACCACCAGGGGTCTGAACGACGGCCAGATCGCCCACTTCCTTTTTCAGCAGCGCGCGGGCCATCGGGGAGTCGATGGAGATGTAATCCTTACGACCAAAAATTTCATCGTAGCCGACAATGCGAAAACGCAGAGTGTCGCCATCGTCGTTTTCAATCTCCACCCACGCGCCGAAGAACACTTTGCCCTCCTGCTGCGGGGAGTAATCGACAATTTTGAGATTCTCGAGGCACTTCGTCAGATAGCGAACCCGGCGGTCAATTTCGCGCAGCCGCTTTTTGTTGTACTGGTAGTCAGCGTTTTCGCTGCGATCGCCCAGGCTTGCCGCCCAGGTCACCTTTTTGGTTACTTCAGGACGCTCTTCGCGCCAGAGGTAATCCATCTCTTTTTTGAGATTTTCGTACCCTTCGCGGGTGATCAGGGGCGTTTTCATGGTAAAGCCTTTGCTGCCTGCCGGTTAACTGTCTTGCGCACAATACGTACCACACAGTGTAACAGACAGGATTAATAATGATTTATGTGATGAAATGAGCAGATAAGCTGCTGTTAAATATGCTTTGTAACAATTTCGACTAGAATTTATACCAGAATTAACTGGTCGAATACGTGCACTTTTTTAGAATACGCTGTTACAAAGACTATCCGAACCTTTGGGAGTACACACAATGCAAGAGAACTACAAAATTCTGGTCGTGGATGACGACATGCGCCTGCGCGCGCTGCTGGAACGTTATCTGACCGAGCAGGGCTTCCAGGTTCGTAGCGTCGCGAACGCTGAGCAGATGGACCGTCTGCTGACCCGTGAATCTTTCCACCTGATGGTTCTCGACCTGATGCTGCCTGGCGAAGACGGGCTTTCTATTTGCCGCCGTCTGCGCAGCCAGAGCAACCCGATGCCGATCATCATGGTGACGGCGAAGGGCGAAGAAGTTGACCGTATCGTGGGCCTCGAAATCGGCGCGGACGACTATATTCCAAAACCGTTTAACCCGCGTGAACTGCTGGCGCGTATTCGCGCTGTTCTCCGCCGTCAGGCGAACGAACTGCCTGGTGCACCGTCGCAGGAAGAAGCCGTCATCGCCTTCGGCAAGTTCAAGCTGAACCTCGGCACGCGCGAGATGTTCCGTGAAGATGAGCCAATGCCGCTCACCAGCGGCGAGTTTGCGGTACTGAAAGCGCTGGTCAGCCACCCGCGTGAACCGCTTTCCCGTGACAAGCTGATGAACCTGGCGCGCGGTCGCGAATACTCCGCAATGGAACGCTCCATTGACGTGCAGATCTCTCGCCTGCGCCGCATGGTGGAAGAAGATCCTGCGCATCCTCGTTATATTCAGACCGTATGGGGTCTGGGCTACGTGTTCGTCCCGGACGGCTCTAAAGCATGAGGCGAATGCGCTTCTCGCCGCGTAGCTCGTTTGCCCGCACCCTGTTACTGATCGTCACCCTGCTGTTCGTCAGCCTGGTGACGACCTATCTGGTGGTGCTGAACTTTGCGATCCTGCCGAGCCTCCAGCAGTTTAATAAGGTCCTGGCCTACGAAGTCCGTATGCTGATGACCGATAAACTGCAGCTGGAGGACGGCACGCAGCTCGTCGTTCCCCCGGCGTTTCGCCGTGAAATCTACCGTGAGCTGGGCATTTCGCTCTACTCCAACGAAGCGGCGGAAGACGCTGGCCTGCGCTGGGCGCAGCACTACGAATTTCTCAGCCAGCAGATGGCGCAGCAGCTGGGAGGCCCGACGGAAGTGCGCGTTGAGGTCAACAAAAGCTCGCCCGTCGTCTGGCTGAAAACCTGGCTGTCACCCAATATCTGGGTGCGCGTTCCGCTGACCGAAATCCATCAGGGCGACTTCTCGCCGCTGTTCCGCTACACCCTGGCGATTATGCTGCTGGCGATAGGCGGTGCGTGGCTATTTATCCGTATACAGAACCGACCGCTGGTCGACCTGGAGCACGCCGCGCTGCAGGTCGGTAAAGGGATTATTCCACCTCCGCTGCGCGAGTATGGCGCCTCAGAAGTGCGTTCGGTGACGCGCGCGTTTAACCATATGGCGGCAGGCGTGAAGCAGCTGGCGGATGACCGTACGCTGCTGATGGCGGGCGTAAGCCATGACCTGCGCACGCCGCTGACGCGTATTCGTCTGGCGACGGAGATGATGGGGGAAGAGGACGGTTATCTCGCAGAGTCCATCAACAAAGACATCGAAGAGTGTAATGCCATCATCGAGCAGTTCATCGACTACCTGCGCACCGGGCAGGAGATGCCGATGGAGATGGCGGATCTGAACGCGGTGCTGGGCGAGGTGGTGGCGGCGGAAAGCGGCTACGAGCGGGAGATTGATACCGACCTGCAGGCCGGTGAAATTCAGGTACGCATGCACCCGCTCTCCATTAAGCGCGCGGTGGCGAACATGGTGGTCAACGCGGCGCGCTACGGCAATGGCTGGATTAAAGTCAGCAGCGGGTCTGAACTCAACCGCGCCTGGTTCCAGGTGGAAGACGACGGTCCGGGCATCAAGCCCGAGCAGCGTAAGCATCTGTTCCAGCCGTTTGTCCGCGGCGACAGCGCGCGCAGCACCAGCGGTACAGGCTTAGGCCTGGCGATTGTTCAGCGTATTATCGATAACCACAACGGACTGCTGGAGATTGGCACCAGCGAGCGGGGGGGATTGAGCATTCGCGCCTGGCTGCCGGTTCCGGTGACGCGGGGGCTGGTGAAAGAGGGATAGTGCGGTCTGATGCCCGCAACCCGGCTCTCTCCCACGGGGAGAGGGAGAAAACATTAAAAAAGGCAACTTTCGTTGCCTTTTTGCTTTTACCTACAGCTTCGGTCCTGCGCTCACCAGCGCAGCACCCGCCGGAGTATCGGTATACTTCTCGAAGTTCTCGATAAACAGCTTCGCCAGCGATTCCGCCTTCTCACGCCACTGTTCCGGAGACCCGTACGTATTGCGCGGGTCAAGGGTATGCGTATCCACACCCGGCAGCGACGTTGGGATCGCCAGGTCAAACATCGGCAGCGTGAAGGTTTCAGCGTCGTCCAGAGAACCATCCAGAATGGCGTCGATAATGGCGCGGGTATCTTTGATGGAGATACGTTTGCCGGTACCGTTCCAGCCGGTGTTCACCAGGTAGGCCTGCGCGCCGGATGCCTGCATGCGTTTCACCAGAACTTCAGCGTACTGCGTCGGGTGCAGCGACAGGAAGGCCGCGCCGAAGCAGGCGGAGAAGGTTGGAGTTGGCTCCGTCACGCCGCGCTCGGTACCCGCCAGCTTGGCGGTGAAGCCGGAGAGGAAGTGGTACTGCGTCTGGCTGGCAGTCAGGCGAGACACCGGAGGCAGTACGCCGAACGCGTCCGCCGTCAGGAAAATGACCTTCGTGGCATGACCCGCTTTTGATACCGGCTTCACGATATTGTCGATGTGGTAGATCGGGTAAGAAACGCGGGTGTTTTCCGTTTTCGACGCATCGTCGAAGTCGATGGAGCCGTCGGCACGCACGGTGACGTTTTCCAGCAGCGCATCGCGACGGATCGCGTGGAAGATATCCGGCTCGGCCTCTTCAGACAGGCGAATGGTCTTCGCGTAGCAGCCGCCTTCAAAGTTGAATACGCCGTCGTCATCCCAGCCGTGTTCGTCATCGCCAATCAGGCGACGTTTTGGATCGGTGGACAGAGTGGTTTTTCCGGTGCCGGACAGGCCAAAGAACACCGCCACGTCGCCTTTTTCACCGACGTTCGCCGAGCAGTGCATGGAGGCGATGCCCCGCAGCGGCAGCAGGTAGTTCATAACCGAGAACATCCCTTTCTTCATTTCGCCGCCGTACCAGGTACCGCCGATCAGCTGGATACGCTCGGTCAGATTGAAGGCCACAAAGTTTTCGGAGTTCAGACCCTGCTCTTTCCACTGTGGGTTCGTGCATTTTGCGCCGTTCATCACGATGAAATCAGGGGTGAAATCCTGCAGCTCTTCGTCGGTCGGACGAATGAACATGTTCTTCACGAAATGCGCCTGCCAGGCCACTTCGGTAATAAAGCGTACGGAAAGACGGGTGTCGGCGTTAGCGCCGCAGAAAGCGTCGACAATGAACAGACGCTTGCCGGAAAGTTGATGGGTGACGAGCCCTTTCAGGTGCTGCCAGGTTTCCGGGGAGAGCGGTTTGTTGTCGTTCTTCCCTTTGCCCTTGTCAGCCCACCACAGCGTATCGCGGGTGGTTTCGTCTCGGACGATATACTTATCTTTCGGCGAACGACCGGTAAAGATACCGGTATCGACGGCGATAGCACCAAGATTCGTCAACACACCACGCTCGTATCCTTCCAGTGCTGGATTGAGCTCTTCCTGATACAGCGTATCGTAGTCGGGGTTGTAGACGATTTCCTGGACGTCGTGAATACCATAAGCCTTGAGATCTTGCGGGGTTAAACCAGTAACACGCATATCACTGCTCCTTAGCCAATATGTACTGCCTGAAATTGTAGGGTTTTTCTGAGGTTGTTAACCGCGACGGGGCTCATAGATTTACGCATCTGGAGAAAACCCTTACTAACGGAAAACGCTGCGACTCCAGTCACAGCGCAGGCGGATTATCGCAGGAATCGCTTTTTGGTTGGGGAAAATGTTCCGAAAAGGTTAAAGAGTGGTGATTTTATCGGAAAGAATGTGAATGTAATCGCATACACGTAAGAAAATTACGTAAGAGTTACATTAGGAAAACGATTCAGCTTGAGGGGGGTGTTTTACCCTCTCCCTAACCCTCTCCTGGAGGGAGAGGGAACTGGATAAGGGTAACGGTAAGACGGGATTAGTGAACCTGCGGATCCGCCGGGGAGGCGTTGTTGCGGATCTCAGCGATATCCATCGAATTGAACACGTAGTGCGTACCGCAGTAGTCACAGTGCATATCAATTTCGCCATCTTCCGCCATGATGCTGTCGATCTCTTCATCCGGCAGGGTTTTCAGTGCGCCAGCGCAGCGCTCGCGGGAGCAGGTGCACTTAAATTCCACCGCCTGCGGGTCGTAGACCGTCACTTCTTCTTCGTGGTACAGACGCCACAGCACGTCGGTCGCTGACAGGTTGAACAGCTCTTCCGCTTTGATGGTTTCGGTCAGCGTCGCCAGGTGCTCAAAGTCATTGGTCTGTGCGTCCTGCGCAGGCAGAACCTGCAGCAGCATACCGCCGGCAGCAGGCTGACCGTCCACTTCACCGGTGCGGATGAAGAGACGCGTCGGCAGCTGTTCAGAACGCATGAAGTAATCTTCCAGGCAGGCTGCCAGGGTATCGCCTTCCAGGCCCACCACGCCCTGATAGCGCTCGCCTTCCTCAGGGGAGATGGTGATCACCAGGTAGCCATTACCCACCAGCGTTTTGAGGTCTGCATTTTCAGGCACGTCGCCCTGAACGCGCGCCACGCCGCGCATCTGCTGCTGGTTATTGCCGTTGATTACCGCCAGCGTCATCGGGCCGTCACCCTGCAGCTGCACGGTGATATCACCGGCAAACTTCAGCGTCGCCGTCAGCAGGCTGGTGGCAACCAGCAGTTCGCCCAACAGGGTCTTCACCGGCAGCGGGTAGTTGTGGTTTTCCAGAATCTGTTTCCAGGTTTCGGATACGGTGACCAGCTCGCCGCGCACGGCGAATTGTTCAAACAGATAGCGGTGTAATTGGTCGTGTTGGGCCATTTTCATCTCTCGTGCGGGTGAGGTTAATCAGTCTCACCGTGTTTAAATTTCATCAGGTCGCGGCGCTCTTTTTTATCCGGTCGCCGGTCCGGGTGGGGCATCGTCAGCGCGTTCATTTTGCGCGCCAGCGCGGTCTTCTCGCGCTTTTCAATGCTCTCCGCCGTCTCTTCATAAAGCAGTACGGCTTCCGCAGCAGGTCGACGCTGTTCGGTAACGGCTTTAATCACCACAGTACGTTCATCGTTGCCCTGACGCAGCGTTAAGGTGGCATTCAGCTCAACCAGCTTGCTCGGTTTGCTGCGCTGGCCGTTGTAATGCACTTTTCCGCCGTCAACCATCTCGCGGGCAAGGGCGCGTGTTTTATAAAAACGCGCTGCCCACAGCCATTTATCCAGTCTTACCCCGTCAGCGGGTTTTTCTTTCATGGCGTCTCCTTCACGGTCAGTGAGGGGATCATCTGGCGATAGTCGTTTAGTCCAGGGTGGCGCAGATAGCTTTTTTCAGCCAGGCCAGAGTCAGGATTGGTCACGCCCAGACAGTAGCGAATGCCAAACCTAGCCGCGGAATCCAGAATGGGCTCGCTGTCATCAATGAACAACGTACGTTCTGGCTCCAAACCCGTCTCTTCCCTCACCGCATGCCACAACCGCTGATCCTCTTTCGGATAACCAAATGTGTGGGTGGAAAGTAATAAATCAAGGTGTGACGCCAGGCCGGTATGCTCCAGCTTCACCGCCAGATTATGTGGATGCGCGTTGGTCAGCAAAATACGGCGCTTGCCGCTTGCTTTCAGTGCATCCAGAAAGGGCACGGTATCCTCGCGCAGAACGGCGCGCGGGCCCTGGGCGGTGGTCATGGCACAAATATCCAAACCGAGGCGCTCGCTCCAGTAGTCAAGACAGTACCAGTTTAGCGTATGTTGCACCGCGCTATATTGCGAACGAATGAATGCCTGCGCTTCCGCCGGGGAGATCCCCTGCTGCTCGCCATAGGTTTCTGGAACCAGCGTTTGCCAGAAATAGTTATCAAAGGCGAGATCGAGCAGCGTACCGTCCATATCCAGCAGAACGGTATCTACCTCCTGCCAGGCGATATCAAGATGCATAAGGGGGAACTCCAGCCAGAAGGAACGTGCGCGACAGGGTAGCACATCTTGCCGCGCAACGACGTTATCAGATCAGGCTCTCAGACGAGGGGATCAGCTTAGGATTGAGGCAGTTTTCATAATACTGCTGGATGTCGGCAAGCCGGGTGCGCGAGCGCTGGTAGCGGCGCAGGGCCATAAAGCCGTTCCAGAAAATGGCGATCAGCATCGCGGTCATCAGCAGAGAGGTGCCGATGTAACGCCACAAGCCTGCGCTATCCGGCATCCGGTGCAGGCCGATATGGCGAGTGCCGTTGGCGTCGGTATAAATACTCGTGACAATCCCTTCGGCGCTGAACGGCGTTTGCATCAGCATCTGCGCCAGGCGCTGGAACTGGCTCCACTGCTCCTGAGCCGGGTAGTCATAAAGCGCAACCTGCGGGTAGGGCTGATCGACCAGGTCGCTGCCTTCATCGCTTGCTATTACAAAGCCGCCCGGCGCCGGGCTGTTCAGCGCCTGAGCCGCGCGGGTGGTCTCGCGCATCATGAACGGAGACGTCGAGGTGGCGACCAGGTTATCCAGCGATTCAGCGCTCACCGGACGCAGCAGGACATTAACGCCATCCAGTCGTCCCGCTTCGGCGCGTTTTACCAGCGAGTCCCAGTCTTTGCTGTTCCCCAGGTTTACCAGGGCGTTTTTAAGGCGTATGCACTCATCCTGAGAGGAGCATAAATCCTGCGTTTTCAGGACGATGTCACCAAAATCATCCAGCAGAATCATGCCTGATTTCTGAATGGCCGAGCGCAGCGCGGGGCTGACGCGCGAATCATCGTCCGGTTTCGGATGCAGCTGGCGGTTAACCGTCTGGGTAAGAGCCGTGGCCTTATTCACCACTTCGGATTCCGGCAGCGGCAGCGGCGGCGCGTCGTTCCAGATAATTTGCGAGCAGTCGAACGGCATGAACGGCGAGCTCTGACGCGTGTTCCACGCTCCCGGGGTGTGAATATTACACATCCCGGTTCCCTTCAGGCGCAGCGTGTCCCCCACGCGCACACCGGCTTCATCCAGTTTGTTGACGCTGGTCGCTTCGATGGTTTGCGCCCCTTTTATCCACGAAAGGGTGAATTTGATGGGCATATCCAGCGGCACGAAAAGCAGCAGCATGACAAAGACCAGCGCGGCACCGCCGGCAATGACCGTACTGCGTAACCAGTGCTGAAGCGGGAAATTTTTCACTTCATCATGCAGAGATAAAAATCGGCCCTGACGCACAACATGGCGATCAAGGTAGATATCAATATCGGTTTTCTGTCCTAAATCCTGCGCAATCCATGGCTGCCAGTGGCGCGGGTAGATAAGGTCGATAATGCCGAGCGAGATATTGTTGAGATGCTCCTGATCGTTTTCACCAAACAGACCCCAGCGCTTCGGCGTCCCGCGCAGGCAGTGGATCTCGCGCAACGAGGTTTTAGCCGGTGGAGCAAAGAGACCCCAAAGCCCGCCGGCCAGCAGCAGCACCGCGCCGCCAGCCAGCCAGGGGACAAACACATCCGGCGTCAGCAGGCAGATGAAAAAGAGCAGGAAGGCAGCAACGATGAGAATGGCTTCACGGATGCCGTCCGGGCGGCTCAGGGCATACTCTTCATGCGTTTCCTGGCGAATGTTCAGCAGTTCGATCTGCTCTGTCTCTTCGCCACGAATGGACGCCTGCGTTGAACTCGCGCGCTCCAGCGCAAAACGCGGGGCTTCCTGAAGGTATTCATTCAGCGTATGGCCGTTAAGCGTGATAACCAGAGGCAATGAATCGGTGTGGATCAGTTCAACGCTGTTTTCGTCAGTAATGTATTGCTCCCAGGACGGGGGCAGATGCACTTCGACGGAATCAAGGTAATAGCGCCATTTGTTGGGGTCATCAGTGGTGATGCCATAGCGCGTGATGGAGCGCGTCACGCAGAGCACGGTATCACTTTGCGCATTAAGCTTGAGCGCGACGGGCGCAGCGGTGGCTCCCGTTGGCCCAGGCGTTAACTGAGTACGGTTCAGGATTTCGAGATAGTTTTCAACCGCATCGCGCTCGTCCTGCGTGAGTTTACGCGTGCTCGCACCCGCAAATGCATTTAAAAACGGCAGACGATAACGGCGCTGTACGCGGCGCCTGTACAACCATCCTGCAACAAACGCACCGGCCAGCATAGCAGCGAGAACAATCAAAATGGTGCTCATGCTTTCCCCATCTTACTTATCTTCTTACAGGTGTAGTCAGTAGCACCTTTACATTGAATGAGAGTCTGTGGCTGGCTATCGGCAAGCATGGAGTCGAACTTGAGCATTCTGAAGCGCATCCCAGTGACCGGTGATGATAGCAAAGCCTGTTATGGCGCGATATCAGCAAATTCCTGGAAACATTTCAACCTCTTGACATTTGTTTTGAATTGAGGATTGATCCCAGTTACGTTGCATAAATGTAAATAAAGAACGATTGACATTGCCGAAACCGTGCGGCATATCGCACAATAACGCCAGTTCTCACTGCTAAGACCCATCAAGATGAGCAAACCACTACAAAAACCCACCATTCTGAATGTTGAAACTGTCGCCAAATCGCGCCTGTTTAATGTCGAAAGTGTGGACCTGGAGTTCAGCAACGGTGTGCGTCGCGTTTATGAACGTATGCGCCCCTCTTCGCGCGAAGCGGTGATGATTGTTCCCATTGTCGACGATCATCTGATTTTGATCCGCGAATACGCTGTGGGAACGGAATCTTACGAGCTTGGGTTCTCGAAAGGGCTTATCGACCCGGGTGAAACCGTCTTTGAAGCGGCAAACCGCGAGCTAAAAGAAGAGGTGGGCTTTGGTGCGAATGAGCTTTCATTCCTGAAAAAGCTGAGCATGGCGCCGTCCTATTTTTCAAGCAAAATGAATATCGTGGTGGCTGAAGACCTCTATCCTGAATCGCTGGAAGGGGATGAGCCGGAGCCGCTGCCGCAGGTTCGCTGGCCGCTAGCGCACCTGATGGATCTGCTGGAAGACCCTGACTTTAATGAGGCTCGCAACGTGAGCGCGCTGTTCCTGGTACGGGAATGGTTGAAGGGGCAGGGGCGACTGTAGTGGCCTGATGCCCTCACCCCACCCCTCTCCCACGGGAGAGGGAGCAAATACAAAAACGGCAACCAGAGGTTGCCGTTTTGCTTTGTTGTCAGAACAGCTCGTGCGTCTCGCCGTTATCAATAATCTCTGTCCCCACCTCGTGCACCGCCTGCGTGGTTGGCTGCGTGCCCTCGATGAAATACTCTTCGCGACTATTACCGCCGTTGGCGAGCTGACCGGTGCTGCGGTCGATATTAACCGTTACCACGCCTGGCGGTGGCGTTAACGGCTGCTCCGGCACGCCTTCAAGAACGGACTTCATGTAGGCGTCCCAGGCCGGCTGCGCGCTCTTCGCTCCGCCTTCGTAGCCGGAAATCTGATCTTTAATCGCTCCTGACGCCGTTGTACGGCCTAAGTCACGGCGGTGATCGTCGAAACCGATCCAGACTGAGGTCACCACACCCGGCCCGTAGCCGGAGAACCACGCATCTTTCGAGCTGTTGGTTGTCCCCGTTTTACCGCCGATATCATGGCGCTGCAAATCACGTCCTGCGCGCCAGCCTGTGCCCTGCCAGCCCGGTTCACCGAAGATATTGGTGTTCAGCGCGCTTTTGATCAGGAACGACAGCGGCGTATTGATCACGTGCGGGGCATACTCCGGTGCACCGGTCTGTGCCACCAGCGACTGGTTAGCCTGCTCGAGCTGCGGCTGCGGCACGACGCCGTTCTGCTGCTCCTGAGACACGGCAGGGTCTTCCATGTCCTTGTTTTCAAGCACGTCGGATTTCGGCGTATTGCCATAAATGACCGGAATATCGCAGTCAGGGCAGGCAATCTTCGGCTTCGCTTCGAACAGCACGCCGCCCTGATCGTTTTCAATCTTGCTGATGAAGTACGGGTCAATCAGGAAGCCGCCGTTGGCCATCACCGAGTACCCGCGTGCGACCTGAAGCGGCGTAAACGAGGCGGAGCCTAACGCCAGCGACTCGGTGCGAACGATGTTCTGCGCCGGGAAACCGAAGCGCTGCAGATACTCTGCGGCATAGTCGACGCCCATCGCGCGCATGGCGCGCACCATCACCACGTTTTTCGACTGTCCCAGACCCTGACGGAGGCGTATAGGACCGGCATACTCCGCAGGGGAGTTCTTCGGCTGCCAGTCGGAACCGGCACCGGCATCCCAGCGGGAGATTGGCACGTCGTTAAGGATGCTGGCGAGGGTCAAGCCTTTATCCATCGCTGCCGTGTAGAGGAACGGTTTGATATTGGAACCGACCTGACGCAGCGCCTGGGTGGCGCGGTTAAATTTGCTCTGGTTGAAATCAAACCCGCCGACCAGGGCCAGGATGGCACCGTTCTGTGGATTGATAGAGACCAGGGCCGAGTTGACGTCCGGCACCTGTGCCAGCCACCAGGATTCGCCTACCTTGCGCACCCAGATTTGCTGTCCGGTCTGGACGGCATCGGTCACTTTACGCGGCGTTGCGCCCTGCAGGGTATCCGAGCGGTAAGGACGCGCCCAGCGGATACCGTCCATACGCAGCGAGACGGAAGTACCGTCCGCGAGCGTCGCAACGGCTTCCTGAGGATCGGCCTGCGTCACCACGGCAGGAAGGAGCGGACCATAGGTTGGCAGCGCCTTCAGCGTACTGGTGATTTTTTTACTGTCCCACGCGCTTTCGCCCACTTTCCAGAGCACGTTTGACGGGCCGCGGTAGCCGTGACGCATATCGTAGTCCATCACGTTGTTCCGCACCGCTTCCTGAGCCGCCTGCTGGACCTTACGGGTGACGGTGGTGTACACGCGATAGCCATCTTCGTAGGCCTTGTCACCATAGCGATTCACCATCTCCTGGCGAACCATTTCGGTCAGGTAAGGAGATGCGAAGGCGATTTCAGGGGCGTGGTAGTTAGCGTCAATAACATCGTTACGCGCCTGGTCGTACTCGCTCTGGCTGATGTAGCCTTCGCTCAGCATACGTGACAGAACGACGTTACGGCGTGCGGTGGCGCGATCGAGCGAGTAGAGCGGGTTAAACGTGGACGGCGCTTTCGGCAGACCGGCAATGGTTGCCATTTCGCTTAAGGTGAGTTGCTCAACGGGCTTACCGAAGTACACCTGTGCGGCAGCCCCCACGCCATAGGCTCGGTAACCCAGGTAGATTTTGTTGAGGTACAGCTCAAGGATTTCGTCTTTGCTCAGCAGCTGCTCAATACGGATCGCGAGGAACACCTCTTTGATCTTACGCATCAGCGTCTTTTCAGGGCTGAGGAAGAAGTTACGCGCCAGCTGCTGCGTAATGGTACTCGCCCCCTGAGAGGCGTGACCAGAGAATAACGCAATGCTCGCGGCACGGAAAATCCCCACCGGATCGACACCGTGGTGCTCGTAAAAACGGCTGTCCTCCGTGGCGATAAAGGCTTTTACCATCACGGGTGGAATTTGGTTTAAGGTCAGCGGAATACGACGCTTCTCGCCATACTGCGCCATCAGCTCGCCATCGGCGCTATAGACTTGCATCGGGATCTGGAGGCGCACATCGCGAAGCGTGGCGACATCAGGTAGCTGTGGCTCAATATATTTGTATAAACCGTAAATCGAGCCTGCTCCCAGCAGAATGCAACAGACTGCAAGGATGAATAAATACTTTACGAACTTCACCGGAGATTTCCCATTTGGTTTCACTTGGGCAGTTTCTAAACAATCGCGCGGTAGTATAAAGGCAAGCCTGATTCATTGATATAGCCGTCAACCCGACGGGCGATAAGGAGATCGTGAAGCATGGCTTTCAAAACATGGCAAACGGGCGTTCATATTCAACAGGATAGGGTGCGGATCGTCGCCTTGGCCCGGGAGAAGTCGGGCTGGTGCTTGCGCCGCTGGTGGGCGATTCCTCTGGACGAGGGCATCATTCGTGACGGCAAAATTTGTCAGCCAGAACAGCTGGTTGATGCGTTACGCGACTGGCGGAAAACGCTGCCGCACTACCACCGGGTGTTCCTCTCTTTCCCGGCAGCACGCACTCTGCAACGGTCGCTCCCCCGCCCGACCATTGCGCTGCGCGACAGCGAGCAGCTCTCATGGCTTGGCGCGGCGCTCGCGCGCGAACTGGAGATGTCTGCCGATACGCTCTGTTTCGATTACGCGCAGGATACCTTCAGCAATACCTTTCACGTGACCGCCGCGCAAAACAACGAGATCGACACCCTACTGGTGCTGGCGAAAACGCTGCGTTTGCGGCTGGTGGCCATTACGCCGGATGCCAGCGCGCTGGCGAATCTTCTTCCCGCAGTGGCGCCAGCGACGTGCGTCGCCTTGCGGGACGATCGGCAGTGGCTGTGGGCGATGCGTCACCAGTGGGGACGCCGCTTTAC
Source organism: Enterobacter sp. 61D5 (assembly GCF_034107965.1). Taxonomy (NCBI): domain Bacteria; kingdom Pseudomonadati; phylum Pseudomonadota; class Gammaproteobacteria; order Enterobacterales; family Enterobacteriaceae; genus Enterobacter; species Enterobacter sp. 61D5. Next base: position 38,736 of record NZ_JAWNFK010000019.1, on the reverse strand, counting down.
CACAGAAGCCGAAAGCGTGGCCGAGCTGGCGGCGCTGCTGGCGCTTGGCCCGGATGACATCGCGCTGTTTGATAGCCGACGCGATCCGTGGGAAATCCTGGAGCGCTGCCATGCCCCGCTACCGGGCTGCGGCGCTGATTATACCGTTGCGCTGGCGCTGGCCATGAGCGAGGTGCCCGGATGAGCCTCATGAACTTTCTGCCCTGGCGACAGCAGCGGCGCGCACGATGCTTGCGTTTCTGGGGGGCAATGTGTGTCGGCACCGTGCTGTTGATGTTCGCGGTCATTTTCTGCCTGCGGATAAACCCTGTTATGAGGCTGCACGCGCTACAAACGGAGCTGACGGGAATACAGACCGTGCAGCACGCGCTTGCCTCCCGGCAGAAACTCGCCTCACAGGCGCAGAAGCCAGCGCAGACACGTCAACAACGCGCATGGCAACCGGTGCTGGAATCCCTTTCCCGCGCCACTCCTTCACAGGTCTGGCTGACAGAGCTTCGCTATCAGCCTCCTGCTCTGACGCTGAGCGGGTATGCCATAACCCTGCCAGCCCTGTCTGCTCTGCGCGATGCGCTGGGCCAAATGGCGGGTTTTACGCCCGGGACGGCGGGTGAGCTTCGGCAGGATAGCCAGGGGCGCTGGATGTTCACCCTCCACCTTAAAAGCGAGGGATAACGGATGGATACCCTGTTAGAACGCTGGTGCGAAAGCCGTCCCTGGTATCGGGTTCTATTCTGGTGTCTGGGGAGCCTCCTGGCAGGACTGGCCGCGTGGGGCACCTTGCTCAGACCGCTAGAAAGGCAGTGTGCTGAACGACAACGCCAGCTGATTCAGGACGCGAGGACGAACGCGGCGTTATGGCCTGTCGTCAGAAAGGCGCCGTTTCGACCGAAAACAACGGAAGCACGGGAGCTGACGCCATTTTACCCGCTCGATTTTCAGGGCGATGGCGCGACGCTGGTTCACTGGAAGCCGCTGCAGAACGGAGGGGAACTGATGCTGGATATGGAGTGGCAGGCTCTCCCGGCGCTTTTTGCCCGGCTGGCGCAGCGGAATGTGCAGATCGCCGCTTTCACGATTTCGCCAGAAGGTTCGGCATTACGCCTGCGGCTGGAGCTGGAACATGCGAAATAGCGCGCGATATTTGCTGGTTTGCTCAGCGCTGCTTTTGACCGGCATGCGCGATCCGTTTCGCCCGCCGGACGATCCCTGCGCCATAGGCGAGCTGGCGCAGTGGCGATACCGCGGCATGGTGGGAGGACAGCAGGCTATCGGCATTTTACAGGATGGGCAAAAGCGCTGGTACCGCCTGAAAATGCATGAGCGCTTCCCGGCAGGCTGGACGATAACAGCCATCAATGAAACGGAACTGGTTGTTGATGTGGGTGACACATGTGAACCAGAAAAATGGACGTGGCAACGAGAAGGAACGGATAAGAATGAATTTACGGATAATGCTGTGGCTGCTGGCGTTCAGCCATCCGCTGTGGGCCGCCGCGCCAAAACCGGTCACGCTGGTGGTGGATGACGTACCTGTAGTCCAGGTGCTGCAGAGCCTGGTTGCACAGGAGAACCGAAATCTGGTGATATCGCCTGACGTCGGCGGCACGCTTTCGCTCAACCTGACGCGCGTCCCCTGGCGTCAAGCGTTACAGACGGTTGTCACCAGCGCTGGCCTTGTTTTGCGAGAGGAGGGCGGCATTTTTTATGTTCATACCGCGGCCTGGCAGCGTGAACAGCAGGAGCGCTCAGAACAGGAGCGGACCCGTCGACAGCTTGATGCGCCGCTGGTGTCTCACAGCATCGCTTTGTCCTATGCCGATGCCGGAGAGCTGCAAAAAGACGCGGAAAAGCTCCTGAGCCCCAAGGGAAGTTTGTCTCTCGACAAACGCACCAACCGGCTGCTGATTCGGGATAACCAGACGGTGGTGGAGACGCTGCAGCGCTGGGCCGCTCAGATGGATATTCCCGTCGAACAGGTCGAGCTGGCGGCGCATATTGTGACCATTAATGAAAAAAGCCTGCGTGAGCTGGGGGTGAAGTGGAATCTCGCCGACGCCGCCGACGCGGGCAAGGTTGGTCAGCTCACCACGCTTGGCAGCGATCTTTCCGTCGCCAGTGCCACCAGCCACGTGGGTTTTAACATCGGACGGATCAATGGTCGGCTGCTGGATCTGGAGCTCTCTGCGCTGGAGCAAAAACAGCAGGTCGATATCATCGCCAGCCCGCGACTGCTGGCCTCGCATATGCAGCCGGCCAGCATCAAGCAGGGGAGTGAAATCCCGTATCAGGTCTCAAGCGGTGAAAGCGGTGCAACCTCCGTTGAGTTTAAAGAGGCGGTATTAGGAATGGAGGTCACACCGGTGGTCTTACCGGGTGGGCGCGTGCGCCTGAAATTGCACATCAGCGAAAATATGCCGGGACAGATTCTGCAGCAGGCTGACGGCGAAACGCTGGCGATCGACAAACAGGAGATAGAAACCCAGGTGGAGGTAAAAAGTGGAGAAACGCTGGCGTTGGGTGGAATTTTTTCGCAGAAGAACAAAACCGGCAGCGACAGCGTGCCGGGGCTGGGGAAAATCCCCTGGCTTGGACAGCTTTTTCGCCACGATGGTAAGGATAATGAACGGCGCGAGCTAGTGGTGTTTATTACACCACGTCTGGTCGGTATTCGCTGACGGGTAACGATCCCCGCAATGATTTTGCATTCAGTTTGTTGCAGATGTTTGACGTGGGGCATGAATTAGCATACAAGGAGTACCGATTTGAGTTGGACTTACGTCTTATTACCTTATGCGCCCGACGCGGTGATTTAATCAGTTGCCAAACAAGCCGGAGTATTGAGATAATTTTTAGTCTGACTCTCGCTCTATTGCATATGAGGTTTCAGTTCATGTCCTGCTACGCTGGGTGTCTGCGAAGCGGGGATTACCATTAACGAATAGTCTTAGTAGTACCGATAAAATGGCAGAGAAACGCAATATCTTTCTGGTTGGGCCTATGGGTGCCGGCAAAAGCACTATTGGGCGTCAGTTAGCTCAACAACTCAATATGGAATTTTACGATTCTGATCAAGAGATTGAGAAACGAACCGGAGCTGATGTGGGCTGGGTTTTCGATGTAGAAGGCGAAGAAGGTTTCCGTGACCGAGAAGAAAAAGTGATCAACGAACTCACGGAAAAACAGGGCATCGTTCTGGCAACAGGCGGCGGTTCTGTGAAATCTCGCGAAACCCGTAACCGTCTCTCCGCCCGTGGCGTAGTGGTCTATCTTGAGACGACCATCGAGAAACAGCTGGCACGTACGCAGCGCGATAAAAAGCGCCCGCTGCTGCAGGTTGAAACGCCACCACGCGAAGTTCTGGAAGCGTTGGCCGATGAACGCAATCCGCTGTATGAAGAGATTGCCGACGTGACCATTCGTACTGACGACCAGAGCGCTAAAGTGGTTGCAAACCAGATTATTCATATGCTGGAAAGCAACTGATTCTGGCTTTATATACACTCGCCTGCGGGTAAAAGCATTAAAGGTGGATGTCGCGTCATGGAGAGGATTACAGTTACTCTCGGGGAACGTAGTTACCCTATCACCATCGCGGCTGGTTTGTTTAACGACCCAGCTTCCTTTTTACCACTGAAAGCGGGTGATCAGGCGATGCTGGTCACCAATGAGACGCTGGCTCCGCTTTATCTCGACCGCGTACGCCACCTGCTTGAGCAGGCGGGCATAAAAGTCGACAGTGTGATTCTCCCCGATGGCGAGCAGTATAAAAGCCTGACGGTACTGGATACCGTCTTTACCGCATTGCTGCAAAAACCGCACGGTCGCGATACAACACTGCTTGCCCTGGGCGGCGGTGTTGTGGGCGATCTGACCGGCTTTGCGGCCGCAAGCTATCAACGTGGCGTCCGTTTTATTCAAATCCCGACCACGTTGCTGTCCCAGGTCGACTCCTCTGTGGGTGGAAAAACGGCAGTTAACCATCCGCTCGGCAAAAACATGATTGGCGCGTTCTACCAGCCCGCATCTGTGGTGGTGGATCTCGACTGTCTGAAAACGCTGCCGAAGCGCGAGCTGGCTTCTGGTCTGGCGGAAGTGATCAAATACGGCATTATTCTTGATGGCGAGTTCTTTAGCTGGCTTGAAGAGAATATGGATGCGCTGCTGTGCCTGGATGAGGCTAAACTGGCATACTGCATTCGTCGTTGTTGTGAACTGAAAGCAGAAGTTGTTGCAGCAGACGAGCGTGAAACGGGCTTACGTGCTTTACTGAATCTTGGGCATACGTTTGGCCACGCCATTGAAGCCGAGATGGGTTACGGCAACTGGCTGCACGGTGAAGCCGTCGCGGCCGGTATGGTCATGGCAGCCCGCACCTCTGAACGTCTGGGGCAGTTTAAACCTGAAGAGACGGCACGCATCATTGCGCTGCTTGAACGTGCAGGTTTGCCGGTAACCGGGCCGCAGGAGATGTCGGCGCAAGCGTATTTACCCCACATGATGCGCGATAAAAAAGTATTGGCAGGTGAGATGCGTCTTGTACTCCCGCTTGCAATAGGGAAGAGTGAAGTGCGCGGCGGAGTGCCGCACGATGTCGTTCTTGGCGCTATCGCTGATTGTCAGCAGGCGTAACAACTAGAAAGGTCAGGCCACTGTCGCAGGTGGTCGTTTAGCTTCAGGTGAAATGCAAAGTCGTTAGCATAAGCCTTTGAGTGGGGTGTTAAATGGATGAATTCAAACCAGAAGACGAGCTGAAACCCGATCCCAGCGATCGTCGTACTGGTCGTTCTCGTCAATCTTCAGAACGTGATAACGAGCCGCAGATCAACTTTGACGATGTTGATCTGGATGCAGACGATCGTCGCCCTTCGCGCAGCCGCAACGCGCACGAAGAGCGAGCAGAAGAGGATTATGAGTCCGAAGAAGATTCAATGGACGAACAGCCTGTAGAGCGTCGCCCGCGTAAACGTAAAAAAGCCGCTGCGCCGAAACCGGCTTCCCGCCAGTACATTATGATGGGCCTTGGCGTTCTGGTGCTTGTGCTGCTGATTGTCGGCATTGGCTCCGCGCTTAAAGCACCGTCAACGAACTCAACCGAGCAAACTGCTTCCGCTGAGAAGAGCATCAACCTGTCCGGTAACGATGCGACCAATCAGGCGAATGGCGCACAGCCTGCGCCGGGTGCGACTTCCGCAGATCAGACCGCAGGTAACACCACAGCGCCACAGGATGTTTCTCTACCGCCCGTTTCTTCAACCTCTGCTCAGGGTCAGGCACCTGCTACGCCTGAAGGCCAGCAGCGCGTAGAAGTTCAGGGAGATCTGAACAATGCGCTGACGCAGCCGCAGAACCAGCAGCAGGTTGATAACGTCGTGGTTAACTCTACGTTGCCAACTGAGCCGGCAACCGTTGCCCCGATTCGCGGTGGTAACGCTCAGCCACAAACGGCTGCGACGGAAACCAAACCGCGCCAGACGCAAACTGCGACGCGTCCTGAACGTAAGCAGGCGGTGATTGAGCCTAAGCGTGAAACCAAACCTCAGGCAGTCGTCAAAGCGCCTGAAGTGAAAGCCGTACCGGCACAGCCGAAACACACCGAAACGGCTGCGGTGAGCGAGCCTGCTAAAGCGCCAGTCACGCAGACCGCGCCGAAAGCAACGGCGACCACAACGGCACCGGCCGCCACAGCTGCGCCTGCAGCAACGGCTCCAGCAGCCACGGCAACAGCCTCCAGCGCCGCAGCAGGCAAAACGGCAGGTAACGTTGGCTCGCTGAAGTCTGCGCCATCCAGTAACTACACGCTGCAGCTGAGCAGTTCGTCTAACTATGACAACCTCAACGGTTGGGCGAAGAAATCAAATCTGAAAAACTACGTTGTTTATCAGACGACCCGCAACGGTCAACCGTGGTATGTGCTGGTCAGCGGCGTTTATTCGTCCAAAGATGAAGCGAAACGTGCCGTAGCGGCACTGCCAGCTGATGTTCAGGCAAAAAATCCCTGGGCGAAGCCGATTCATCAGGTTCAGGCCGATCTGAAGTAATGTTTAAAGCGCAGGATGCTGTCGGAGCTTTCTCCACAGCCGGAGAAGGTGTAATCAGTTAGTCAGCATGAAAAAAAATCGCGCTTTTCTGAAATGGGCAGGGGGGAAATACCCCCTGCTCGATGATATTAAAAAGCACCTGCCAAAAGGCGAGTGTCTAATCGAGCCTTTCGTAGGTGCGGGATCGGTGTTCCTCAACACCGATTTTTCTCGTTATATCCTGGCGGATATCAACAACGACCTTATCAGCCTCTATAACATTGTTAAGCTGCGTACCGAAGAGTATGTCGCAGAGGCGCGCAAACTGTTTACGCCGGAGAATAATCAGCCGGACGTTTACTACCAGTTCCGCACTGAGTTTAATCAGAGTCAGGATCCGTTCCGTCGGGCGCTGCTGTTCCTCTATCTCAACCGTCATGGTTACAACGGCCTGTGCCGCTATAACCTGCGTGGGGAATTTAATGTGCCGTTTGGTCGCTATAAGCGCCCGTATTTCCCGCAGGACGAGCTGTATCACTTTGCCGAAAAAGCGCAGAACGCAGAGTTTCATTGCCTCTCATATGAAGAGTGTATGGAACTGGCAGGCGTAAACTCGGTGGTTTACTGTGACCCGCCTTACGCACCACTGTCTGCAACGGCGAATTTCACCGCTTACCACACCAACAGCTTCAGCCCGGCCGAACAGGCTCGTCTGGCGGAGATGGCGGAAAAGCTGGTCAGCAAAAGAATTCCGGTGTTAATTTCGAATCACGACACGCCTGATACGCGCGAATGGTACAAAGCCGCGAAGCATTTTCAGGTCAAAGTGCGGCGTAGCATTAGCAGCAACGGCGGCACACGTAAAAAGGTGGACGAACTTCTGGCTCTTTATCGCCCCTGAGCCGTTTTGCCCGCCGGTAAACACATTTCAAGGAGAAGCGGATGAAACAGTTTTTGATTGCTCCCTCAATTCTGTCGGCCGATTTTGCCCGCCTGGGTGAAGACACCGCCAAAGCTCTCGCGGCTGGCGCAGATGTTGTCCATTTCGACGTTATGGACAACCACTACGTCCCTAACCTGACCATTGGCCCAATGGTGCTCAAGGCATTACGCAACTATGGCATTACCGCGCCGATCGACGTTCACCTGATGGTGAAGCCTGTTGATCGCATCGTGCCTGATTTCGCCGCAGCGGGTGCCAGCATCATCACTTTCCATCCGGAAGCCTCTGAACACGTGGACCGCACGCTGCAGCTGATCAAAGAGAACGGCTGTAAAGCGGGCCTGGTGTTTAACCCGGCCACGCCGCTGAGCTATCTCGACTATGTCATGGACAAGCTGGACGTGATTCTGCTGATGTCCGTTAACCCGGGTTTCGGCGGTCAGTCATTCATTCCCCACACACTGGATAAGCTGCGTGAAGTACGCCGTCGTATTGATGAGTCAGGTTACGATATTCGTCTGGAAGTGGACGGCGGGGTGAAAGTGAATAACATTGGTGAAATTGCGGCAGCGGGCGCGGATATGTTCGTTGCAGGTTCGGCAATTTTCGACCAACCGGATTACAAAAAAGTCATTGATGAAATGCGCCGTGAGCTGGCGAAGGTAAGTCATGGATAAATTGCAGGCAATTCGGGGTGTGGCATTCGACCTCGACGGCACGCTGGTCGACAGCGCGCCGGGCTTAACGAGCGCCGTAGACCAGGCGCTGTATGCACTTGAACTCCCCGTTGCGGGTGAAGAGCGCGTAGTAACGTGGATTGGCAACGGCGCCGATGTTCTGATGGAGCGTGCGTTGACGTGGGCTCGCCAGGAGCGCGCGTCGCAGCGTTCCGCGCAGGGTAAACCGAGCGTTGACCACGCTGACATCCCTAAGGATGAGCAGCTGCGGATTCTGCGCAAACTGTTCGATCGTTTCTATGAAGAGACCGTCGAGGAGGGCAGTTTCCTGTTCCCGGACGTTCAGGAAACGCTGAGCGCGCTGCACGCGAAGGGCATTCCGCTGGGGCTGGTGACCAACAAACCGACGCCGTTTGTTGCGCCTCTGCTGGAAACGCTCGATATCGCTAAGTATTTCTCCGTGATTGTGGGCGGCGACGACGTGCAGAACAAAAAGCCGCATCCGGAACCGCTGTTGCTGGTGGCAGGAAAATTATCCTTAACCCCTGCGGAGCTGCTCTTTGTCGGGGATTCGCGCAATGATATTCTGGCTGCCCGAGCGGCAGGGTGTCCTTCCGTCGGATTAACCTATGGCTACAACTACGGTGAAGCCATCACGCTAAGTGAGCCGGATGTGGTCTTCGACCACTTCAAAGATTTGTTGCCCGCACTCGGGCTTTCGCACAGTGAACATCAGGAATTGAATAATGACTAAGCCCATCGTTTTTAGTGGCGCACAGCCTTCAGGTGAATTGACCATTGGTAACTACATGGGTGCGTTACGTCAGTGGGTCAGCATGCAGGATGAGTACCATTGCATTTACTGCATCGTCGATCTCCATGCGATTACCGCGCGTCAGGATCCTGAGAAGCTGCGTAAAGCCACCCTGGACACCCTGGCGCTGTACCTGGCCTGCGGCATCGATCCTGAGAAGAGCACCATTTTCGTTCAGTCTCACGTGCCGGAGCACGCGCAGCTGGGCTGGGCGCTGAACTGCTACACCTATTTCGGCGAGCTGAGCCGCATGACCCAGTTCAAGGATAAATCCGCGCGCTACTCTGAAAACATCAACGCCGGCCTGTTCGACTATCCGGTGCTGATGGCGGCAGACATCCTGCTGTATCAAACCAACCAGGTGCCGGTAGGTGAAGACCAGAAGCAGCATCTGGAGCTGAGCCGCGATATCGCCCAGCGCTTTAACGCGATTTACGGCGATGTGTTCAAAGTGCCAGAGCCGTTTATTCCGAAGTCCGGCGCGCGTGTGATGTCGCTGCTGGAGCCGACCAAGAAGATGTCCAAGTCTGACGATAACCGCAACAACGTTATCGGCCTGCTGGAAGATCCGAAATCCGTCGTCAAAAAGCTCAAGCGCGCGGTCACCGACTCCGACGAGCCGCCTGTGGTGCGCTACGACGTGCAGAACAAAGCGGGCGTTTCCAACCTGCTGGATATCCTCTCCGGCGTGACTGGCCAGAGCATCCCTGAACTGGAAAAACACTTCGAAGGCAAGATGTACGGCCACCTGAAAGGTGAAGTGGCAGACGCCGTTTCCGGCATGCTGACCGAGCTTCAGGAGCGTTATCACCGCTACCGTAACGACGAAGCTTTCCTGCAGAAGGTGATGAAAGACGGCGCGGAAAAAGCCAGCGCGCGCGCGTCCGAAACCCTGAAAGCGGTGTACGAAGCGATTGGGTTTGTGGGTAAACCGTAGGTAAAAGCAAAACGGTAATCACGTTACCGTTTTTAGGGTTTGTTCCCTCTCCCTGTGGGAGAGGGGCAGGGTGAGGGCATCAGGCCGCACTTCCCTAAACAAAAAAACCGGGATATCCCGGTTTTTTTACGCCTGAAAATCGCTTACTGCTGCGCCTCCGGGCCGCAACCGCCGATGATCTTCGAAATGGAGATCGCCGGGTGCAGCAGGTAATCGTAGCTGCAGTTATTTTTGGTGTTCTGTACATGACCGGTACAGGCAGTCAGAGTCGATAACAGGCCAACCAGAACGGTGGCTTTTGCCAGTTTGAACATACGCATTCCTTGTCTTAAAAACGAAAGTTGGATGCAACTCAAGGGAATAAAGGGAGAAATTCCACTTCGGGGCGGTATGTTATCGACAGCAGTAAGAGGGGAGTAGTCCGCATAAGGACTACTCCGGAAAGGAAGATTATGCGTTAGTGATTCGAGAACCAGTTCAGCTTATCGCGCAGCTCAACCACGCGACCCACCACAATCAGCGCCGGGCTTTCGACCTGCTGCGCCAGCTCGCCTAACTGCGTCAGTACGCCATCCACCACGCGTTGCTTGATGGACGTACCGTTTTCCACCAGCGCAACCGGCATATCAGCCTCCATGCCGTGCTCCAGCAGCTTCGCCTGAATCGTCGCGGCCTGGTTCAGCCCCATGTAGAACACCAGAGTTTGCTTTTCAGCGGCCAGGTTATGCCAGTCCAACTCGCAGCCGGTTTTCAGATGGCCCGTCACCAGACGCACGCTCTGAGCATAGTCGCGGTGGGTCAACGGAATGCCAGAGTACGCTGAGCAGCCGGATGCCGCCGTAATGCCCGGCACCACGGAGAAGGGAATACCCGCGTCACACAGGGTTTCCAGCTCCTCGCCGCCGCGACCAAAGATAAACGGATCGCCACCCTTAAGGCGCACCACGCGCTTACCTTTCTGCGCCTCGCGCAGCAGGATCTGGTTAATCTCCTCCTGCGGTACGCAGTGATAGCCCGCCCGTTTTCCAACGAATACGCGGTCGGCATCGCGGCGCACCAGGTTCATGATGTCATCGGAGACCAGGCGATCGTAAACCACGGTATCGGCCTGCTGGATCTGCTGTAGCCCTTTCAGCGTCAACAAGCCCGCATCGCCGGGGCCTGCGCCCACCAGGACCACTTCACCGCGGTGGTCCAGCGGCTCGCTCAGCAGCTGTTCGGTCGTCTCTTCAACGGCTTTGGTGTCCTGATTCGCCAGCGACTGCGCCAGCCTGTCGTTCACAAAGAATTTTTCCCAGAAGCGACGACGCTCGCCCACGGTCGAGAAGGTTTGCTTCACGCGTGAACGCAGTTGCCCTGCATAGTGGGCAATCTGGCCAAGATGCTGGGGCAGCATGGCCTCCAGTTTTTCCCGCAGCAGGCGGGCAAGAACCGGCGAGCGTCCGCCGGACGACACCGCAATCATCAGCGGCGAGCGGTCGATAATCGACGGCATGATAAAGCTGGCTTCTTTCGGCGCATCCACCACGTTGCAGAAGATTCGGCGCACTTCGCAGGCGTCGCTGACGCGCTGGTTCACTTCATCATCGTCCGTTGCGGCAATCGTCAGCCAGCAGGTATCGAGCAGGAATTCATTAAACTCTCCCTGCACCAGCGTGAGCATTCCTTCCTGGGCCCAGACCTCAAACTGCGGGGCGAAAGCGAGGGCGTTGACGGTCAGTCGGGCGCCAGCCTCTAGCAGCAGGCGCGCTTTGCGTTCAGCCACGTCGCCGCCGCCCACGAGCAGGCAGTCGCGGTTGCGTAATTGACAAAAAATCGGCAGGTGATCCACGACGTTACCTCGCAGCATTCATGGAGGGGGTAAGAATTGACGTCAGGATAACAGCAGGAATCGTACAGAACATACGGTTTTTCCTGCCGTTACCCATAAGGGGTCATAAGCTTTTCGTATTGAAAACGCGGGGATTAGCCTTTCAACTGCACCTTGCCGTCCTTCACGCGAACGTCATAGTGCTTCACTGAATGACTCTCATCTTCCATGCAGTAACCGTCGCTTAAGCGGAAACGCTGCTTTTTCAGCGGGCTGGCGACCCACAGTTCACCCTGGTGCTCGGCAATCAGGCCGCGGGATAGCACGCTGGCCTCGAAGAACGGGTCGATATTGCTGATGGCAAAAACCTGTTCGTCGTGGCGAGGGCGGAAAATCGCGACCTGCTCGTTGCCCAGCAGCGCACAAACGCCGGTGGCGGGGAGAATGTCGTTAATATTGCAGATGTTTACCCACTGGCTCATGCGTTTTCCTCCACCAGCGTGACTGGAATACGTTCATACGGCGTCGCCGGACGATGCTGTTCACGCTCCGGCACGACCTGCACGTTCGGGTCGCGCTGTGTGCTGTTGATGAAGTGTTTGAAGCGCGTCTGCGCCGCCGGGGAGTTGACGGTTTCCGTCCACTCGCAGATCACCGCCTCGCGCAGGCGCGCCATCTCGGCTTCCAGATGTTCGTTCAGGCCCAGCTTGTCGTCGATGATCACCGATTTCAGGTAGTCGATGCCGCCTTCCAGATTATCGAGCCAGGAGGCGGTACGGGTCAGCTTATCGGCGGTACGGATGTAAAACATCATGAAGCGGTCGAGATACTGAATCAGCGTGTCGCGATCGAGATCCGCCGCCAGCAGATCCGCGTGGCGTGGCTTCATCCCGCCGTTGCCGCAGACGTACAGGTTCCAGCCTTTCTCGGTGGCGATGATACCCACGTCTTTACCCTGCGCTTCCGCACATTCGCGGGTACAGCCGGAGACGCCAAACTTCATTTTGTGCGGGGTGCGGATGCCTTTGTAGCGGTTTTCCAGCTCCACGCCGAAGCCCACGCTGTCGCCGACGCCGTAGCGGCACCAGGTGCTCCCCACGCAGGTTTTCGCCATACGCAGCGCTTTGGCATACGCGTGACCGGTTTCGAAGCCGGCTTCAATCAGCTGACGCCAGATTTCCGGCAGGTCGTCTTTCTGCGCGCCAAACAGGCCGATACGCTGGGAGCCGGTGATTTTGGTGTACAGGTTAAATTCACGGGCGATACGGCCCACGGCCACCAGCCCTTCCGGCGTGATTTCGCCCCCGGCAGAACGTGGAATAACAGAGTAGGTACCGTCTTTCTGGATGTTGGCCAGGAAGTTGTCGTTGGTGTCCTGCAGCGGCGTATGCTCGGGCTTGAGCACGTACTCGTTCCAGCAGGAAGCCAGCAGGGAGCCGACGGTCGGTTTACACACTTCGCAGCCGTAGCCCTGGCCGTGCTTCGCCAGCAGTTCGTCGAAGGACTTAATGCCCTCCACGCGGATCAGGTGGTACAGCTCCTGGCGAGAATACGCGAAGTGCTCGCACAGGTTGTTGTTTACTTCGATGCCCTGTTTCGCCAGCTCGGCGTTCAGCACCTGAGTGACCAGCGGAATACAGCCGCCGCAGCCGGTACCGGCTTTGGTTTCCGCTTTCAGCGCCGCCACGGTGTGGCAGCCTTTGTTGATGGCGGAGATCAACATGCCTTTAGTGACGTCGAAGCAGGAGCAAATTTGCGCGCTGTCCGGCAGTTTATCCACGCCGATAGACGGCTTGCCACTGGACGCGTGCGCCGGGAGGATCAGCGCGTCCGGGTTTTCCGGCAGCTCGATGGCGTTCAGCACCAGCTGGAGCAGGTTGCCGAAGTCGCTGGTGTCGCCCACCAGCACCGCGCCGAGCAGGGTTTTGTTGTCCTGGCTGACAATGAGGCGTTTATAGACTTCTTTGCTTTCGTCGAGATAGACATAGCTGCGAGCGCCGGCCGTGCGGCCGTGCGCATCGCCAATACCGCCCACGTCCACGCCCAGCAGCTTCAGCTTGGCGCTCATGTCTGCACCGGTAAACGCGTTTTCGCTGCCGAGGATATGGTCCACGGCGACCTGCGCCATTTTGTAGCCCGGCGCCACCAGACCGTAGACGCGGTTATTCCAGCTGGCGCATTCGCCAATCGCGTAGATATCCGGATCGGAGGTCTGGCAGGCGTCGTTGATCATGATCCCGCCGCGCTGCGCCACGGCCAGACCGCACTGGGTCGCCAGCTTGTCGCGCGGACGAATACCGGTGGAGAAGACGATGAAGTCAACTTCCAGCTCGCTGCCGTCGGCAAAGCGCATGGTTTTACGCGCTTCAGTTCCTTCCTGCACGATCTCTTTGGTGTTCTTGCTGGTATGAACCTTCACGCCCATGCTTTCGATTTTACGACGCAGCTGGTCACCGCCCATGTGGTCCAGCTGTTCGGCCATCAGCATCGGGGCAAATTCGATGACGTGGGTTTCAACGCCGAGGTTTTTCAGCGCGCCAGCCGCTTCCAGGCCCAGCAAACCGCCGCCGACCACCGCACCGCGACGGCTTCGGCGCGCGCAGGACTCAATGGCGTTGAGGTCTTCAATGGTACGGTAGACGAAGCAATCCTGAGTTTCCGAGCCTTTGATAGGGGGGATCCACGGATAGGAGCCCGTCGCCATGATCAGCTTGTCGTAAAAAACCGTACGCCCGGCGCTGGAGTGGATCACTTTTTCCTGACGGTTGATGGTGATAGCGCGTTCGCCCACCAGCACTTTTACGCCATGCTTCTCGTAGAAACCTTCGCGCACCAGAGAGAGCTCTTCGGCGGTATGATGGGAGAAGTAGGAAGACAGGTGCACACGGTCGTACGCCTTGCGGGGTTCTTCACAGAACACGGTAATATCGAACTGCTCAGCATCGGCCTTATCGAGAAGATCCTCAATAAAGCGGTGGCCGACCATGCCGTTACCGATGATAGCGAGTCTGACTTTGCTCATTATTGCCTCGATTTCTTTTCTATTATTGCCTACCTTAACGATTCAGCAGGGGCACTTATTGATGCAAATCAAATACGTCTTAGCCTACTCCTTAGGTGGTATGCGACTGATTTGTCAGGATTTTTATAAGTGGCGGAAATCGCAGGCTTTTCGTGCCTGTTGAATTTGTGTACAAACCAGGGGCGGTTTTGCCAAAATCGATACGCCTGAATATCAGCGGCGTTTTTTAGGGGAAGGGTATGTCTACAACACCGTTATGGCTTGTTCAGAATGTTCGTTTACCGGGTCGGGAAGGGCTGTGGCAACTCGCCATTGAGAACGGGCGATTTGGTGACATCACCCCGATGGACGACACCCACGCCGAAAGTTATGAAGTACTGAACGCGCGCGGTGGGCTTGCTATCCCGCCGTTCATTGAGCCGCATATCCATCTTGATACGACCCAGACGGCGGGTGAGCCGAACTGGAACCAGTCCGGCACGCTGTTCGAAGGCATTGAGCGCTGGGCGGAGCGCAAGGCGTTGCTCAGCCATGAGGATGTCAAAGCGCGCGCCTGGAAAACGCTGAAGTGGCAAATCGCCAACGGCATCCAGTTTGTCCGCACCCATGTGGATGTCTCCGACCCGACGCTCACCGCCCTGAAGGCGATGCTGGAGGTGAAGCAGGAGGTTGCCCCGTGGGTGACGCTGCAAATCGTCGCGTTTCCGCAGGAAGGTATTCTCTCTTACCCGAACGGCGCGGCGCTGCTGGAAGAGGCGTTAAAGCTGGGGGCCGAAGTGGTGGGGGCGATCCCGCACTTCGAGTTCACCCGCGAGTATGGCGTACAGTCGCTGCATATCGCTTTTGAACTGGCGAAGAAGTATGACCGTCCGCTGGATATCCACTGCGATGAAATCGACGACGAGCAGTCGCGGTTTGTCGAGACGGTGGCCGCGCTGGCGTATGAGGCCGGCATCGGCCCGCGCGTGACGGCCAGCCACACTACCGCCATGCACTCCTACAACGGCGCATACACCTCGCGGCTTTTCCGCCTGCTGAAGATGTCGGGAATTAACTTCGTCGCTAATCCGCTGGTCAATATCCATCTGCAGGGGCGTTTTGATGACTATCCGAAGCGCCGCGGCATCACCCGGGTGAAAGAGCTGCAGGAAGCGGGCATTAACGTCTGCTTCGGCCATGACGACGTCTTCGATCCGTGGTACCCGCTCGGCACCGGCAACATGCTGCAGGTGCTGCATATGGGGCTGCACGTCTGTCAGATGATGGGCTATCCGCAAATCGACAGCGGTTTGAATCTCATCACCCATAACAGCGCCCGTACCTTCGGCCTGAGCGATTACGGTATTGCAACGGGAAACCCGGCAAACCTGATTATTCTGCCTGCGGAGAGCGGGTTTGAAGCGGTGCGCTGTCAGGTGCCGGTGCGCTGGTCGATTCGTCAGGGACGCGTGATTGCCACGACGCAGTTGGCGCAGACGTGGATCCAGATGGATATCGGGGGAGAAGAGGTAAGCTTTGCCAGAAACAGCCCCTCTGCCGAGCGCAAAGGGGCGTAGGGGTTAGTGAGACGCTGCTGCCGCGTTGTGCTGGCGGTGGCGGGTCACGAAGCCCAGAACGAAGCACATGATAAATACCACGGCATACAGGCCGTTCGCGGTGTGCAGCGCCGCCAGCGGACCGCTGTGGGCGACGATCGGGCCGGTGACCACGAAGGTCAGCATGGTGCCGATGGTGCCGCAGGTCAGAACGAAGTTAACCAGCTTCGGCGAGGCCACTTTGGTCTGCAGGGAGCCCAGGGTGATGATCGAGGTATAAATGGCGCTGGAGAAGAAGCCCAGGGTCAGAATGAACCACGGCATATGCTCCGGAGAACCGTTGATGAACAGGTACATCAGCACGGTCGCCAGCCCCGCCAGCACGGTCAGAATGCGCTGCAGGTCGAAGAAGCGCAGGATGAAGCTGAACGCCCACATGCCGAACATGTAAGACATCCAGAAATCGCTCACCAGTTTACCCGCATCGTTCAGGCTCATGCCCAGACCTTTGGCGTACTCCGGTACCCAGGAGATAAAGCCCAGCTGGCCCAGGATGTAGCACAGGGCGGCAACGGAGAGGAACAGCACGCCGATGCCCCACTTTTCTTTCGCAACGGGCTCTGCGGTGGTGTGCGCTTTTTTACCCAGAACCGGGAAGTCGCAGCCGAAGGTCAGAATAAAGATTGCCACGTAGACCAGGCCGATGCAGGCATAAACCCAGTACCACTCAATGCTGCGCGCCAGCAGAACGGCCGCAACCATCGGGAAAATCATCCCGGCCATGCTGAAGAAGGAGTCGGTAAACAGCAGGCGCGCGCCGCGCTGGCGGCCTTCATACATATGGGTAATCAGGAACGTACCGATCGACATGGTGATCCCGCTGACCAGACCGAGCACGAACATGGCGGCTGAGAACAGGGCGATGCTGTGGCTCAGCATCAGACCCGCCACGGCGGCGACCATCAGCACGAAGCCGAAGCGAAGCTGGGTTTTCAGCGGCACGATTTCCATCAGCCAGGCGTTCAGGAAGATAGAGATCAGGATCCCCGCGTTGAGGAAGGTGAAGGTGTTACTCATGCTGGAAACGGGCAGCTGGAAGTAGTCTGCGATATTCCCCATCACCATCCCGGTGACGATCACCAACGCGCCGGTCAGAGCGTAGGAGAAGAAGCTGATCCATGTGAGCTTGATGCGATTGCTGTTAGTCATGTCTGGCCTGTTCAGAAAAAGAAAAGCGCCCAGGGGGCGCTGAGAGGGGCAGATTTTAGACATTAAAGTGATCTATTCATATCTTTTAAGAGAAATTCGAACTTAATTGCATGTTTTTGTGTGATCTCGATCACACAAAATGACGCTAAAGCCAACCGTTTGCGCGGTTACAACTGTTTCAATTTCGTAAAATTAGGTAAAAGGCTGGTCTCCGTTCATACTGCTCTTTAGAATCAAGCCATTCGCTTTTTATACTGCGCTTTGTTAAGGAATTCTCATGCTCAAATCAACACTGGCGGCTGTCGCAGCTGTGTTTGCTCTTTCTGCCGTTTCCCCTGCTGCGCTGGCAGCAAAAGGGGACCCTCACGTTCTGCTGACCACCTCCGCCGGGAACATTGAGCTGGAACTGAATAGCCAGAAAGCTCCGGTTTCTGTGAAAAACTTCCTCGACTATGTGAATAGTGGTTTCTATAACAACACCACTTTCCACCGCGTGATCCCAGGCTTCATGATTCAGGGTGGCGGCTTCAACGAGCAAATGCAGCAGAAACAGCCGAACCCGCCTATTAAAAACGAAGCGGACAATGGCCTGCTGAACAAGCGTGGCACCATCTCCATGGCGCGTACCGCAGACAAAGATAGCGCGACCAGCCAGTTCTTCCTGAACGTGGCGGATAACGCCTTCCTCGACCACGGTCAACGCGACTTTGGCTATGCCGTTTTCGGTAAGATTGTGAAGGGCATGGAAGTGGCCGATAAGATTTCTCAGGTACCTACCCACGACGTCGGTCCGTATCAGAATGTGCCGTCAAAACCGGTGGTTATTCTCTCCGCAAAAGTTCTGCCGTAATTCTTCTGAACGCGGGCTTCTTCTGCCCGCGTTACGTGACCCTCCCTGCGAAAGCGCGTTTTGCTGCTTATACTTGTGGCAAACGGACTATTCAGGGAGGCGTTAAGTGAAAAAGCTCACCGACAAGCAAAAATCCCGTCTCTGGGAACAGCAGCGTAACGTCAATTTACAGGCCAGTTGTCTCCTTGAAAAAGGTAATGGTCCCTCAGAGCCCCATATTGAGACGCTGGAGCTTGGGCCTTCCGCGCCCGGGTTGCCCCATATGTGTCTTATTCATCGTCATTTGTACCGCAGCGAGATGAAGCGGGCTGGCGAGTTCCGCACCGACGATATTTTTAAAGGTGACATTCCCTTCTGCCATTTTGAGTACATCGAAAAGATGGGTAATGAGCTGATGGCGGCGCTGGAAAGTGAAAAGTATCTCGTGGGCCTTGAGAAAGCGGCGTTTGTTGACAGAATTAGTCACTATTACTGCGAAATCAACATGCTGCATCCGTTTATGCGCGGTAACGGTATTGCCCAACGCGTTTTCTTCGAGCAGCTGGCGCTCCACGCGGGCTATGCGCTGGACTGGCGCGATATCGATCCCGAGCTGTGGGTGGAGGCTAACCGAAGTGGCGCAACGGGAGATTTAACCGCGTTAAACGCTATCTTTGCCAAAGTAGTGAGCGAAGCGCGGGAATCTGAGTAGAATAGGGCGGCATTTTTTTCGGGGGCCGCCATGATTCTGCTGATTGATAACTACGATTCCTTCACCTGGAACCTTTACCAGTATTTTTGTGAACTGGGTGCAGAGGTGGTTGTCCGCCGCAACGACGAGATCGATCTCGCCGATATTGAGATGATGGCTCCGCAGAAAATCGTGATTTCTCCGGGGCCGTGTACGCCGTCGGAATCGGGTATTTCTCTGGATGTTATTCAGCACTATGCCGGCAAGCTGCCAATCCTGGGCGTCTGTCTGGGCCATCAGGCGATTGCCCAGACGTTTGGCGCCACCATCGTGCGCGCCGCGAAAGTGATGCACGGTAAAACCTCTCCGGTCACCCACGCCGGCACCGGGGTATTCACGGGGCTCAATAATCCGTTAACCGTGACGCGCTACCATTCTCTGGTCATTGACCCGCCGACGCTGCCCGCCTGCTTTGAGGTGACCGCCTGGAGCGATACGCAGGAGATCATGGGGATTCGTCACCGCGAATGGGACCTCGAAGGCGTGCAGTTCCACCCGGAAAGCATCCTCAGCGAGCAGGGCCACGCGCTGCTGGCAAATTTCCTCCATCGCTGAATAACTGTTGCCTTGTTGTGATTTTTTATGCATATTTTGTGATTATATTTTCACAATCACTGTGACATAAAATGGATGGTCATGACATGGCAACTGAACAACCAGCAATTACCCGCGCGACATTTGATGAAGTGATCCTGCCGATTTATGCACCGGCTGAGTTTATCCCGGTGAAGGGAAAAGGCAGCCGCGTCTGGGATCAGCAGGGTAAAGAGTATGTGGATTTCGCGGGCGGTATTGCGGTCACTGCGCTGGGTCATTGCCATCCCGCGCTGGTGGAGGCGCTGAAAACCCAGGGCGAAACCCTGTGGCACACCAGCAACGTGTTCACCAACGAACCGGCGCTGCGCCTGGGCCGCAAGATCATTGAGGCGACCTTTGCCGAGCGCGTGCTGTTTATGAACTCCGGCACCGAAGCCAACGAAACCGCCTTTAAGCTGGCGCGATACTACGCGACAACGCGCCACAGCCCGTACAAAACCAAAATCATCGCCTTCCATAATGCCTTCCACGGACGCTCCTTCTTTACCGTCTCCGTTGGCGGCCAGCCGAAGTATTCCGACGGGTTTGGCCCTAAACCGGCCGACATCGTCCACGTACCGTTTAACGATCTGCACGCGGTGAAAGCGGTCATGGACGACCACACCTGCGCGGTAGTCGTTGAGCCGATCCAGGGTGAAGGCGGCGTGACGGCGGCAACCCCGGAATTCCTGAAAGGGCTGCGCGCGCTGTGCGATGAGCATCAGGCGCTGCTGGTCTTTGATGAAGTGCAGTGCGGGATGGGGCGTACCGGCGATCTGTTCGCGTATATGCATTACGGCGTGACGCCGGATATTCTGACCAGCGCCAAAGCGCTTGGCGGTGGTTTCCCGGTGAGCGCGGTCCTGACGACGCAGGAGATCGCCTCCGCGTTCCACGTCGGTTCTCACGGTTCCACCTACGGCGGTAACCCGCTGGCGAGCGCCGTGGCTGGCGCTGCGTTCGACATCATCAACACGCCGGAAGTGCTAAACGGAGTGAGCGCGAAGCGCGAGCTGTTCGTAAAACACCTGCAAAAGATTGACGAGCAGTACGACGTGTTCAGCGAGATCCGTGGGATGGGGCTGCTGATTGGCGCCGAGCTGAAGCCGCAGTACAAAGGCCGCGCGCGTGATTTCCTGCACGCCGCCGCGTACGAAGGTGTGATGGTGCTCAACGCCGGACCGGACGTGATGCGCTTTGCGCCGTCGCTGGTGGTAGAAGACAAAGACATCGAAGACGGGTTAACCCGCTTTGCCGCCGCGGTCGCGAAGATCGTTAAAGGCTAATACTCGGTTCGCTTTAACCTGCGGGTTAGCCAAATCCCGTGATGCGGACGCTGACGCCATGCCACCGACGAAATGGTGTGCATGGTGTTCAGATGGCCGAGTACGCGCTGCAAATGCTGCTCCAGGGTGCTCATTGGCCCGTGGGTCAACGTCTCCGGCGCTTCCAGAATGTTTGAGTCACCCGACTCGCCCGGCGCGTCATACTCCAGACGTTGCTGACACCTCTGCAACGCAATTTCACACGACTGCAAATAGCGCTGCGCCAGATCCGGCGTCAGCATCGTGTGCTCGCGCGCCAGCGTGGTCATGGCGTTGATGTGTTCGACGATAAACTGGCTGTGCGTCACCCAGAGCTTCATATCTGCCAGATAGTGCGAGTTAAAGCCTGGCTCCTGCATCGCCTGGTTGAGCGAGTTAAACAGGGCGTTGTGCGCCTGGTTGACCTTCATCCGCTGCCAGGCCAGCGGCGTCGGCTGAGGATTATCGCTGAGGATCAGCCTGATGGCCTCCTGATCCGCTTCAAGCGCGTCGTGGGCATTCTGGCGCAGCAGCCCGCTTTGCCACTGCGGCCACAGCCAGACCATGCCGCCAAAGGCAATCAGGCAGCCGATCAGGGTATCAATCAGCCTGGCGACAATAAACTGTTCGCCATTGAGCGTGAGTAGCTGCAGGGTGTATACCGCCGTTACCGTAAAGCCTACCATCGCCCAGCCGTAGTTTTTGCGGATAATCAGGTAGCTCACCAGCGTGATCGCCAGCATCCCTGCCAGGGTATAGCCTTCCGGCACGTGGAAGTGCAGCGTTACGCCCGCAATGATCAGCCCGGCCATCGTTCCGCCAGCCCGATGCAGAATACGCACCCGCGTGGCGCCGTAGCCGTTCTGGGTGACAAACAGCACGGTCATTAAGATCCAGTACGGTTTCGGCAGGTGCAGCGCCATGCCCATCAGGCTGGCGGTACTGAGCATCACGCTAATCCTTGCGGCGTTGCGCAGGGCGGACGATTTAAGAGAAAGATAGCTTTTGAGCGCGGGCAATAACGGAAGCCGTTTTTGCTTATCCGCCATCAGGTCGCGGGGATAAAGCGGGCGCTGCGTGCGCAACACGCGGGCGATGCGGCTGAAGTGCCAGGCGGCAAACTGGCCGACCGGGTTATCGGGATGCTGGCGGGCGATTTTCTCCAGCGCGCCCAGCTGCTTGTCCATGTTAAAGCGCGTCGGGTAGCGGTGGTAGAGAATATCATCGGCCAGCACGCGCAGACGTGCGGACACAGTTTGTGCGTTCCAGCGGATCACCGCTTCGGCATGACTGCGCTCGACCAGCTTTTGCACCTCCTGCGGGTGGTGAAGACTTACGGAGATGTGCTCCTGTAGATCCAGCCCGACCTGGAAGGTGCGCAGCAGCCGTTTGTATTCGTGGTTCTTGTTGGCGGCGAGCATATGCAGCTGCTGATAGCACTGGCTTATCAGATCCACCACCTTCTGCTGGCGCGTCAGCAGCGGCGGCAAGGATTTTTCCGGGTCGGTATGCTGGGTGAGCAGGGTATATTTAGCCTCGCAGTAATCCGCAAGCTGCACATAGAGCAGGCTCAGGGATTCACGCAGAGGCTGCTCCCGCCACAGCCAGAACCAAAACCAGTTAAACAGCCCGTACCATAATGTCCCCAGGGCGTAGATCAGCAGCGGCTCCCACACCGGCATGTTCCCGGCGAGGCTCAGCGTGAAAATGGCCGCAATCAGCGAGGCGGGAAGCAGGCGAGCGTGCAGCGAACTGATTTCCGCCGTGACGCCAAGGGTCATCGCCAGCACGGTCAGGATCAGCGGCAGCGGGATATCCCGGGCAAGCAGAAGTTGTACGGCGAGGCTACAGCCCGCAAACAGGCAGCCACCAACGATCAGGCGTTTGAAAAAGCGCTTATGCGGCGTGTCCAGACCGGCGATGTTGCAGCAGGCGGGCACGAGAGAAAATAGCAGACCTTGCTGGAGGTGTCCGAGGATCAGGCCTATAGCCACAGGAAGACACAACACCAGCGTTTGCCGCAGTGCGTAGTTAACTTCCGGGTGATAGATCAGCCTGCGCCACATGGGGAGTAGAGACAAAAACGGCGTGACACCTTGCGATGGCACGCCGTTTAAGCGGAATTAACGCGTTCCGTAGACCACGATGGTTTTACCGTGGGCGGAGATCAGGTTTTGATCTTCCAGCATTTTCAGGATACGGCCCACTGTTTCACGGGAGCAACCGACGATCTGACCAATTTCCTGACGGGTAATTTTAATTTGCATGCCGTCCGGGTGGGTCATGGCGTCTGGCTGTTTCGCCAGGTTCAACAGGGTTTGTGCGATACGGCCGGTAACGTCCAGGAAGGCGAGGTTGCCCACTTTCTCTGAGGTGACCTGCAGACGGCGCGCCATCTGGGAAGAAAGACGCATCAGGATGTCAGGGTTAACCTGAATCAACTGACGGAACTTCTTGTAAGAAATTTCAGCCACTTCACATGCTGTCTTTGCACGAACCCAGGCGCTACGTTCCTGGCCCTCTTCAAACAGGCCCAGTTCACCGATGAAATCGCCCTGGTTCAGATAAGAAAGGATCATCTCTTTCCCTTCTTCATCTTTGATCAGCACTGCCACCGAGCCTTTAACGATGTAATACAACGTTTCCGCTTTTTCACCCTGGTGAATCAGCGTGCTCTTCGATGGGTACTTATGAATGTGGCAATGAGACAAGAACCATTCGAGAGTCGGGTCTGTTTGCGGTTTGCCAAGCACCATGCGCTGTTATCCTCTGTTATAAGCTGTCACCAGAGTCATCAGATGCATCCGGACTCTGGGGTTGCAATCGAATTCTTACCCATACCCTGGGAAGTCGGCTACCGTAACGTTTCGCAGCCAGTAAAGTTTGATGTCCTCTGCATACATGTGTAACGTCAATGTATTACTGTAGCATCCAGAGTGTTTTAGCATAGCTTTCGCCGCGTGTCTCCTGGTGTCTCGCTTCAGCATGATGCAGGTCGCCTTCCATTGCGAGAAATGTAACGCACGCGTAATCTGTCACCAAAAATGCAACGTTGGAGTTTAAGAATATGCAAGCGCGCGTGAAATGGGTTGAAGGTTTAACGTTCCTGGGCGAGTCCGCGTCAGGACACCAGATTTTGATGGACGGCAACTCCGGCGATAAAGCGCCAAGCCCAATGGAAATGGTGCTGATGGCGGCAGGTGGATGCAGCGCCATTGACGTGGTGTCGATTCTGCAAAAAGGTCGTCATGACGTGACGGATTGTGAGGTCAAACTCACGTCAGAGCGTCGCGAAGAGGCGCCACGCCTGTTCACCCATATTAACCTGCACTTTGTGGTCACCGGTAAAGAGCTGAAAGACGCGGCGGTCTCGCGTGCGGTGGACCTGTCTGCGGAGAAGTACTGCTCTGTGGCGTTAATGCTGGAGAAAGCGGTAAAAATCACGCATTCGTATGAAGTGATCGAGGGCTAATTAATGGGGCATCGTGCGTGTTGATGCCCTCACCCTAACCCTCTCCCACTGGGAGAGGGAACATGCTCACGCGATCTGCTTCCCTTCCATCAGTCGCTCCACCAGCGGCGTCATGATGAGCTCCATCGCCAGCCCCATTTTCCCGCCCGGCACCACTAACGTATTCATGTGCGAAATAAACGAGCCCTGCAGCATCGCCAGCAGCCAGGGATAGTCAATGCCTTCGAGATTGCGGAAATGGATCACCACAAAGCTCTCATCCAACGACGGGATGCTTTTAGCGGCAAACGGGTTGGAGGTGTCCACCGTCGGCACGCGCTGGAAGTTGATATGGGTGCGGGAGAACTGCGGCGTCAGGAAGTTGATGTAATCCTCCATGGAGCGCACCACCGAGTCCATCACAGCCTCTCGCGAATGGCCGCGCTCGCTCATGTCACGCGTCAACTTCTGGATCCACTCCAGGTTTACGATAGGCACCACGCCGACCAGCAGATCCACGTGGCGCGCCACGTCGTGTTGAGGCGTGACCACACCGCCGTGCAATCCTTCGTAAAACAGGACGTCGGTGGGTTCCGGCAGCGGCTGCCACGGGGTAAAGGTGCCCGGCACCTGATTCCAGGGTACGGCTTCATCATAGGTGTGGAGATACTTGCGGGACTGCCCTTTGCCGCTCTGACCGTACTCTATAAAGGTTTGTTCCAGCAGGCCGAAGTCATTGGCTTCCGGGCCGAAGTAGCTGATGTGTTTACCCAGATCGCGCGCCTTACGGATGGCCATGTCCATCTCCGGACGCGTGTAGCGGTGAAAACTGTCGCCTTCGACCTCCGCGGCACGGAGATTCAGCTGGGCGAAAATCTTGCGAAATGCGAGGCTGGTGGTGGTGGTTCCCGCACCACTCGACCCCGTAACGGCAATAACCGGATGTCTGGCAGACATAGCAACTCCCTGACTGAAAAGGGTGGAAGATCAGCCGTGAAACGCGTTGCGGGGCATGATATTGACCGTCTCATGCAGTTCTGACCACACCAGCACCACGTCGCCGCTTTTCAGCTGGCGCTTAACATCGTTGACCTTTTGCTCAAGCGAGCGTTCCTGTTCACCATAATCGGTGCCTTCGCGTAATACAAAGCTTTCAATCAGATTATCGAGCGTAATGGGCGCCAGATCCTGCCAGGGAATAATCATTTTGCACCGTCCAGATAAGGGGTTAGCCAGTCAGGAATACGCGCCTCAAGCCACATTTTCGGGCGGCGCAGCGTGCCGCCGATAAACCCGACGTGGCCGCCGTGCTCGGTCAACTGATAGTGAACGTTGTCGGGCAGGAATTCCTGAGCGGGGATCGAGTGATGATCCATAAACGGGTCATCTTTGGCATGAATAATCAGCGTTGGCTGCGTGATCTTGCTGAGCAGCGGCATGGCGCTGCACTGACGATAATAGTCAATCGCATCGGCGAAGCCGTGGATTTTCGCGGTGATCAGGTCGTCGAACTCGCGGATACGACGCACCTTTTTCAGCTGGCGCAGGCTTACCGGCAGGGTATCCGGGTAGGCCTTCAGCTTACGCGCCGCGTTGGCCTTCAAAAGGTTGAGCAGGTAGCGCTGGTAGACGCGGGAAAAGCCTTTATCCATGTGGTAGCTGCACTGCTCGAGCATAAACGGCGCGGAGACAATGACGGCGGCATCCAGCGGTACGCTTTCACCCTCTTTGGCCAGCAGACAGGCCAGCATATTGCCGCCCAGCGAGTAGCCCACGGCGGCCGTTGGCACGGTGCCATAATTTTCCCGCAGCCAGTGTAAAAACCACGTCCCGTCTTCGGTTTCACCCGAGTGATAAATGCGTTTCTGACGATTCGGTTCGCCGCTGCAGCCGCGAAAATGCATCACCACGCCGAGCCAGCCGCGCGCTTTTGCCGCTTCAATTAACCCATGCGCATACGGGCTGTGCAGGCTGCCTTCCAGACCGTGAAAGACCACCAGACGCGGCTTATGGCGAGCCTGTTCCGGCGCTTCGCTCCAGGCGAGATCCAGAAAGTCACCGTCTGGCAGGTCAAGCCGTTGCCAGTGCGGGGTGAACTGAACCTTACGGCGGATCAGTCGCGGCAGCATGGTCTGCAAATGGGGATTGGCTACGCCGCGCATAGGCACGAACTCAGTGCTGTCTTCGGCCGCAATGTCGAAGTCTGATGGAATGATTTGGGTCATAAGCGCGATGCTGATTCTTGTCGGAAATTTACGATACTTTCCGAATTGTACCCCGTTTAAGCTGGATTTCCGAACCCGGTACGGATTCTGTTCTTCAAACGGGGTAAACAGGTCAGTCAGCCTGCAGCATCGCTTCCAGCTGTTCCTGCGCGTCGAGCCACGCCATCTCGCACTCTTCGAGACTGGATTTGGTCTTCGCCTGGGTTTGCAGGCAGTCGGTCAGCTCAGCCTTGCGGCTCTGGTCATACAGGCCGCTATCGCCGAGCTTCTCTTCAACGACAACCAGCGTGGCGTTGAGTTTTTCCATCTCTTTTTCCAGACGGGTAATCTCTTTACGCAGCGGCTGCGTCTGGGTGCGAAGCTCCGCTTCACGACGCTTCTGGTCTTTACGCGCCTGCGCGCTGTTGGCGTTGTCTTTTGCTGACTCTTCCGGCTGGTTTTCCTGCTTCTGCACGTCCGTCAGCCACTGCTGGTAGTCTTCCAGATCGCCGTCGAACGGTTCAACTTTGCCGCCGTGCACTAAATACAGATCGTCCGTGGTGGAGCGGATCAGGTGACGGTCGTGCGAAACCACCACCAGCGCGCCTTCGAACTCAATCAGCGCTTCGGTCAGCGCCTGGCGCATGTCGAGATCCAGGTGGTTGGTCGGTTCATCGAGCAGCAGCAGGTTCGGGCGCTGCCAGACGATCAGCGCCAGCACCAGGCGGGCCTTTTCGCCGCCGGAGAAGCGCTCGGTGTTTTCAGTCACCTTATCGCCCTGGAAGCCAAAGCCGCCGAGATAGTCGCGCAGCTTCTGCTCCATCTCCTGCGGCGCCAGACGCGCGAGGTGCTGAATCGGTGATTCATCCGCGCGTAAAAATTCCAGCTGATGCTGGGCGAAGTAACCCAGCTTGATGCCCTTCGCGAGGCCGATTTCGCCGCTGACCGGGTTAAGCTCGCCCGCCAGCAGTTTGATCAGCGTCGATTTACCGGCGCCGTTACGCCCCAGCAGGCCAATGCGTGAACCCGGCACCAGGTTGAGCTTGATGGAATCGAGAATAATGCGGTCGGCATAGCCCGCGCTGACTTTCTCCATCTTCAGCAGCGGGTTAGGCAGGCTTTCCGGCTCGCGGAAGCTGAAGTGGAACGGGTTATCCACGTGCGCCGGGGCGATCATCTCCATACGTTCCAGCATCTTGATGCGGCTCTGGGCCTGCTTGGCTTTTGAGGCTTTGGCCTTAAAGCGATCCACGAAGCTCTGCAGGTGCGCCACGCGCTGCTGCTGGCTTTCGTACATGGACTGCTGCTGGGCGAGACGCGTCGCGCGCTGGCGCTCGAAGGAGCTGTAGTTGCCGGTGTACTCGAACATCGTTTGCTGTTCGATATGAATGATTTTATCCACTACCGGGTCAAGGAAGTCGCGGTCGTGGGAGATCAGAATCAGAGTGCCCTGATAGCTATTGAGCCACTTCTCCAGCCAAATAACCGCATCGAGATCGAGGTGGTTGGTCGGTTCGTCAAGCAACAGCAGGTCAGAGCGGCAGATCAGCGCCTGCGCCAGGTTGAGGCGCATACGCCAGCCGCCGGAGAAGTCGCTGACCGGGCGTTCCAGCTGTTCGTTGCTGAAGCCCAGGCCGTGCAGCAGGCTGGAGGCGCGGGAGCGAATGGTCCACGCGTCGATGGCGTCCAGCTTGCCGTGAACGGTGGCGATGGCGTGACCGTCGTTGCGCTCGTTAGCAGAATGAAGTTCCGCTTCGAGCTTGCGGTATTCACGGTCGCCGTCGATAACATAGTCGAGCGCCGGTTCACTCAGCGCCGGCGTCTCCTGGTTTACCCAGGCGAGCTGCCAGTTCCCCGGGAAGGTAAAGTTACCGCCATCCGCGCTAATCTCGTTTTTCAGCAGCGCCAGCAGGGTGGATTTACCGCAGCCGTTTTTGCCGACCAGGCCCACTTTTTGGCCTGGGTTGATGGTAGCAGTGGCGTTATCCAGCAGGACGCGCACGCCGCGACGAATTTGTAACGAGGAGAAAACAATCATAGAAGCGCCGTATGTTCCGACTATGTTAATTTGTCATTATGATAATGTAAGGTGTGGGCCATTTTCCGCACCGGGCCGCCATGGTAGCCCAAAACAGCGACGATACACAAAAACAGAAACAAGACCGGGAGGGGAATGATGTCTCAGACAGCAAAAGTGCTGCTGCTGTATGCCCATCCGGAATCTCAGGACTCGGTGGCAAACCGGGTGCTGCTTAAGCCGGCCACACAGCTTAGTAACGTAACGGTGCACGATCTCTACGCGCACTATCCTGATTTCTTTATTGATATCCCTTACGAGCAGGAACTGCTGCGTCAGCATGACGTGATTGTGTTCCAGCATCCGCTTTATACCTATAGCTGTCCGGCGCTGCTCAAAGAGTGGCTGGACCGCGTGCTGAGCCGGGGCTTCTCCAGCGGGGTGGGGGGCAACCAGCTGGCGGGAAAGTACTGGCGTAGTGTGATTACGACCGGTGAACCCGAAAGCGCTTACCGCCACGACGGGCTGAACCGCTATCCGATGAGCGACATCCTGCGGCCTTTCGAGCTGACGGCGGCCATGTGCCGTATGCACTGGATGAGCCCGATTATTGTCTACTGGGCGCGGCGCCAGGATTCGAAAGAGCTGGCAAGCCACGCCAGAGCCTATGGTGAATGGCTGGCGTCACCCATTCCGGCAGGAGGTCGTTAATGGAAGGATCGAATTTGCTCCTCGCCGGGGTGCTGTTTTTATTTGCGGCCGTCGTCGCGGTGCCGCTTGCTGCACGGATTGGTATCGGCGCGGTGCTGGGGTATCTGCTTGCGGGGATCGCGATTGGCCCATGGGGGCTGGGATTCATCAGCGATGTCGATGAGATTCTCCATTTCTCCGAGCTGGGCGTGGTGTTCCTGATGTTCATCATCGGCCTGGAGCTGAATCCTTCGAAATTGTGGCAGCTCCGACGCTCTATCTTTGGCGTGGGCGCCGCGCAGGTGTTGTTCAGCGCCGCGATCCTGGGTGGCCTGTTAATGCTGACCAACTTTTCATGGCAGGCGGCGGTGATTGGCGGGATAGGCCTTGCGATGTCGTCGACGGCGATGGCGCTGCAGCTGATGCGCGACAAAGGGATGAATCGCAACGAAGCCGGTCAGCTGGGCTTTTCGGTGTTGCTGTTCCAGGATTTGGCGGTGATCCCGGCGCTGGCGCTGGTGCCGCTGCTGGCGGGGTCCGGGGACGATCACTTCGACTGGGCTAAAATCGCCATGAAGGTGCTGGCCTTCGCGGGCATGCTGATTGGCGGTCGTTTCCTGTTACGTCCCGTGTTCCGCTTTATTGCCGCGTCGGGCGTTCGCGAGGTGTTTACCGCCGCGACGCTGCTGCTGGTGCTGGGATCGGCGTTGTTTATGGACGCGCTGGGGCTGTCGATGGCGCTCGGGACCTTTATCGCCGGGGTGCTGCTGGCGGAGAGCGAGTATCGGCACGAGCTGGAAATTGCCATCGATCCCTTCAAAGGGCTGCTGTTAGGCCTGTTCTTTATTTCGGTCGGGATGGCGCTCAACCTCGGTGTGCTCTATACCCATCTACTGTGGGTTGTCGTGAGCGTCGCCATCCTGGTGGCGGTGAAGATGCTGGTGCTGTACGTCATGTCACGTATCTACGGGCTGCGCAGTTCGGAACGCATGCAGTTTGCCAGCGTGTTAAGCCAGGGAGGCGAGTTCGCGTTTGTGCTGTTCTCCACCGCATCCTCCCAGAAGCTGTTTAAAGACGATCAGATGGCGCTTTTGCTGGTGACGGTCACGCTGTCTATGATGACCACGCCGCTGCTGATGAAGCTGGTGGATAAACTGCTGTCGCGTCGCCTGAATCCAGCTGACGATGAAGACGAAGCGCCGTGGGTGGAAGACGACAAGCCGCAGGTGATTGTGGTGGGCTTTGGCCGTTTCGGACAGGTTATCGGACGTTTGCTGATGGCGAACAAAATGCGCATTACGGTACTGGAGCGGGATATCAGCGCGGTCAACCTGATGCGTAAATATGGCTACAAGGTTTACTACGGCGACGCGACTCAGCTCGAGCTGCTGCGCTCGGCGGGGGCCGAAGCGGCAGAGTCCATCGTGATTACCTGTAACGATCCGGAAGACACGATGAAGCTGGTGGAGCTGTGCCAGCAGCATTTCCCGCATCTGCATATTCTGGCGCGTGCGCGGGGACGTGTTGAAGCTCACGAATTGTTGCAGGCGGGTGTGAAACACTTCTCCCGTGAGACGTTCTCCAGTGCGCTGGAGCTGGGCCGTAAGGCGCTGATCTCGCTCGGGATGCATCCGCATCAGGCGCAGCGCGCCCAAATGCACTTCCGCCGGCTGGATATGCGGATGTTGCGCGAGCTGATGCCGGTACATACCGATACGGCGCAGATCTCCCGCGTGCGGGAAGCACGTCGCGAGCTGGAGGAGATCTTCCAGCGAGAAATGCAACAGGAACGACGCCAGCTCGATGGCTGGGATGAATTTGAATAAAGGGTAACGAAAGATGGCTGTACGTAAACGCTTTATTGCGGGTGCAAAATGCCCGACCTGCCAGGCGCAAGATACCCTGGCGATGTGGCGGGAAAATAATGTTGATGTTGTTGAGTGTGTTAAGTGCGGTCACCAGATGCGTGAGGCCGATAAAGAGGCCCGCGATCACGTTCGCAAAGAAGAGCAAGTTATCGGGATTTTTCATCCGGACTAGCGATATGCCCTGAGTTTTTTTAAGCTAAAGGGTACACGGGTGCAGATTTCCGCTACAATCTGCGCCAGCAATTTTCCCACGCTCAGGAGATATCATGAAAGTAGCAAAAGACCTGGTGGTCAGCCTGGCCTATCAGGTACGTACAGAAGACGGTGTGTTGGTTGATGAGTCTCCGGTGAGTGCGCCGCTTGACTACCTGCATGGTCACGGCTCCCTGATTTCTGGCCTGGAAACCGCGCTGGAAGGTCATGAAGTTGGCGACAAATTTGACGTTGCTGTAGGCGCGAATGACGCTTACGGTCAGTATGACGACAATCTGGTTCAGCGCGTTCCTAAAGACGTGTTCATGGGCGTTGACGAACTGCAGGTTGGCATGCGCTTCCTGGCTGAAACTGACCAGGGTCCGGTTCCTGTTGAAATCACCGAAGTGGAAGATGACCACGTCGTGGTTGATGGTAACCACATGCTGGCTGGCCAGAACCTGAAGTTCAACGTAGAAGTTGTTGCGATCCGTGAAGCGACCGAAGAAGAGCTGGCTCATGGCCACGTTCACGGTGCACATGGTCACGACCATGACCACGAACACGGCCACGACGGCTGCTGTGGTGGTCACGGCCACGATCACGACCATGGTCACGACCACGGTAAAGGTGGTTGCGGTAACGGCGGCTGCGGCTGCCACTAATACCCGTCGTCTTTCAAGCCGCAGGTGCGTTGGCTGCGCTTTCAAACCCCTGTCATATAGTTATCTATGCTCCCGGGGATTTTCAAGCTTGCCGCCACCGGGCACAAAAAAAGCGGGATTATCCCGCTTTTTTTACGCCTCAATAATGAGGAGGTGGCGTCTCTTCTGACTGAGAGGCAATGTTTGACGGCTGTGTAGCCTTCAGCTTTTCCGTCAGCAGGCGCATATGATCCCGCAGTTTTGCCATTTCGAGCTCATGTGCGGTCACGGTCTGATTTAGCTCTTCGATGGTGATGTCCTGAAAAGCCAGGCGGCTTTCCAGCTCAGCCATTCTCGCTTCTATTGCTGTATCCTTCATCATTCACCTCGTTTGTTTCAGATTCGCCATAATGGCCCTGCGGCGGCGCAGTTTAACTGAGTTTATCCTTAAGTACAGTCTGCATCCCTTTGGCAGGAAACTTATTTAAACAAAAATAGTCTGAAAAGTGGCGAGAATTGGAAGTGTCTGTCTGTAGATTTCTTCCGCAACGTTTTATAGTACGTAACTCATTTACGTTTAACGCTGGGGTGAGAGTCCCCAGGCCCTGGAGATATGGATGAAATCACTGTTTAAAGTAACGCTGCTGGCGACGACGATGGCTGTTGCGCTGAACGCGCCGCTGTCATTCGCTGCTGATACTGCTGCGAAGCCTGCTGCCACTGCAGACAGCAAAGCGGCGTTCAAAAATGACGACCAGAAATCCGCCTACGCACTGGGCGCATCTCTGGGTCGCTACATGGAAAACTCTCTGAAAGAACAAGAGAAACTGGGCATCAAACTGGATAAAGCTCAGCTGATCGCGGGCGTTCAGGACGCATTTGCAGATAAGAGCAAGCTGTCTGACCAGGAAATTGAACAGACTCTGCAGGCGTTCGAAGCGCGCGTGAAGGGTGCCGCGCAGACCAAGATGGACGCGGACGCTAAAGATAACGAAGCGAAAGGCAAAGCCTACCGCGATACTTTTGCCAAAGAGAAGGGTGTGAAAACCTCTTCTACCGGCCTGGTGTACAAAGTTGAGAAAGAAGGCACCGGCGATGCGCCTAAAGACAGCGACACCGTTGTTGTGAACTACAAAGGTACGCTGATCGACGGTAAAGAGTTCGATAACTCTTACACCCGCGGTGAGCCGCTCTCCTTCCGTCTGGATGGTGTGATCCCTGGCTGGACTGAAGGCCTGAAAAACATCAAGAAAGGCGGCAAGATCAAGATGGTTATCCCACCGGATCTGGCCTATGGCAAAACCGGCGTTCCGGGTATCCCAGCCAACTCTACGCTGGTCTTTGACGTAGAGCTGCTGGATATCAAACCGGCACCGAAAGCGGATGCGAAAGCAGACGCACCGGCTGACGATAAAGCCGCTGCTGCTAAGAAGTAATGTTGAAAAAAACCGCCGCCTTTCAGGCGGCGGTTTTTTTATTGTGGGGCAGATATAATTAACACTGGAAAGCGCTACGCACGCTGTATTAATTTAGTTGTCCGTGTAGATAATGAGCCTGCCCTGAAAACCTAACGACAGGCTCCTGAAAAGGAGTGTTTTTTTCATGTCCAGGTCGCTTTTAACCAACGAAACCAGTGAACTTGATTTGCTGGATCAACGTCCTTTCGATCAGACCGACTTCGATATTCTGAAATCCTACGAAGCGGTAGTGGACGGGTTAGCGATGCTCATTGGCTCCCACTGCGAAATCGTATTGCACTCCCTGCAAGATCTGAAGTGTTCCGCCATCCGCATTGCGAATGGTGAGCATACTGGCCGTAAAATTGGTTCGCCAATTACCGACCTTGCATTGCGTATGCTGCATGACATGACCGGCGCGGACAGCAGCGTCTCCAAATGCTATTTCACCCGCGCCAAAAGCGGCGTGCTGATGAAATCAGAAACCATCGCGATTCGAAACCGCGAGCATCGTGTTATTGGGCTACTGTGCATTAACATGAACCTTGATGTGCCATTCTCGCAAATCATGAGCACCTTTATTCCACCAGAAACGCCGGACGTTGGCTCCTCTGTTAACTTTGCCTCCTCTGTTGAAGATCTGGTGACGCAGACGCTTGAGTTTACGATTGAAGAGGTGAATGCCGATCGCAACGTCTCGAACAACGCCAAGAATCGTCAGATCGTGCTCAATCTTTATGAAAAAGGGATTTTTGATATTAAAGACGCCATCAACCAGGTGGCCGATCGTCTGAACATCTCCAAGCACACGGTCTACCTCTATATTCGCCAGTTCAAAAGCGGCGATTTCCAGGGACAAGACAAGTAATGCGTTTTGCGTTAATGGTGACAGGCCCGGCGTACGGTACTCAGCAGGCCAGCAGCGCGCTGCAGTTTGCGCATGCGCTACTGGCGGCCGGACATGAGCTGGCGAGCGTCTTCTTCTATCGGGAAGGGGTGTATAACGCGAATCAGTTTACGTCACCGGCGAGCGATGAGTTCGATCTGGTGCGCGCCTGGCAGGCATTAAACGAAAAGCAGGGCGTAGAACTGCACATCTGCGTGGCGGCGGCACTGCGCCGCGGGGTGACCGATGCAACCGAAGCCGCACGTCTTGGTTTATCGGGTTCTAACCTGCAGCCCGGCTTTTCGTTGAGTGGCCTGGGTGCACTGGCACAGGCGGCATTAACCTGCGACAGAGTGGTGCAATTCTGATGAAGCGTGTCGCGTTTGTTTTTTCCTCCGCACCGCACGGCAATGCGTCCGGCAGAGAAGGGCTGGATGCGCTGCTCGCGACCTCAGCATTGACCGAAGATATCGGTGTCTTCTTTTTGAGCGACGGCGTATTTCAGCTTCTGGCGGGGCAACAGCCTCAGGTCATTCTGGCGCGTGATTACATCGCGACGTTCAAAGTGTTACCGCTTTACGATATCGAAACCTTCTATGTCTGTGCCGACTCCCTGGCCGCGCGCGGTTTAAACGAGTCAACGCCTTTCGTGCTGGATGTGACAGTCCTGTCTTCTGCTGCATTGCGCGAACACCTTTCCCACTACGACACCGTTCTGACTTTCTGAGGCTGACATGCTCCATACTCTGAGCCATTCACCGTGGCAATGTGATATCGACGCGTTACTGAGTATGCTGCGCGAAGGTGATGATCTGCTGCTGATCCAGGATGGCGTGCTTGCCGCACTGGAAGGCAGTCGTTTCGTTGAAATTCTCACGAATGCCCCCATAACAGTCTCTGCGCTGAAGGACGATCTGGATGCGCGGGGTCTTTCTGGTCAAATTTCAGCCAAAATTGACGTGGTTGGCTATACTGATTTCGTCAATCTTACTGTGACGCACGCCAGTCAAATGAACTGGTGATTTGAGATCGCTGTATATTTCTTGACACCTTTTCGACGTAGCCCTAAAATTTCGCGTCCTCATATTGTATGAGGTCGTTTTATTACGTGTTTACGAAGCAAAAGCTAAAACCAGGAGCTATTTAATGGCAACAGTTAACCAGCTGGTACGCAAACCACGCGCGCGCAAAGTTGCAAAGAGCAACGTGCCTGCGCTGGAAGCCTGCCCGCAGAAACGTGGTGTATGTACTCGTGTATATACCACCACTCCTAAAAAACCAAACTCCGCACTGCGTAAAGTATGCCGTGTGCGTTTGACTAACGGTTTCGAAGTGACT
Organism: Enterobacter sp. 61D5; assembly: GCF_034107965.1. NCBI lineage: Bacteria > Pseudomonadati > Pseudomonadota > Gammaproteobacteria > Enterobacterales > Enterobacteriaceae > Enterobacter > Enterobacter sp. 61D5. The sequence continues at coordinate 3,562 of NZ_JAWNFK010000019.1, read as the reverse complement.
TCCTACATCGGTGGTGAAGGTCACAACCTGCAGGAACACTCCGTGATCCTGATCCGTGGCGGTCGTGTTAAAGACCTTCCGGGTGTTCGTTACCACACCGTTCGTGGTGCGCTCGACTGCTCAGGTGTTAAAGACCGTAAGCAGGCTCGCTCCAAGTACGGCGTGAAGCGTCCTAAGGCTTAATGGTTCTCCGTTAAGTAAGGCCAAACTGATTTATCTTAATGTCAAACTAAACTCTTTGAGTTTTGGACAATCCTGAATTAACAACGGAGTATTCCCATGCCACGTCGTCGCGTCATTGGTCAGCGTAAAATTCTTCCAGATCCGAAATTCGGATCAGAACTGCTGGCAAAATTTGTAAATATCCTGATGGTAGATGGTAAAAAATCTACTGCAGAAGCAATCGTATACAGCGCGCTTGAGACCCTGGCTCAGCGTTCTGGTAAAAATGAACTGGAAGCTTTCGAAGTCGCTCTCGACAACGTTCGCCCAACCGTAGAAGTTAAGTCCCGCCGCGTTGGTGGTTCTACTTATCAGGTTCCAGTTGAAGTTCGTCCGGTTCGTCGTAATGCTCTGGCAATGCGTTGGATCGTTGAAGCTGCTCGTAAACGCGGTGATAAATCCATGGCTCTGCGTCTGGCGAACGAACTTTCTGATGCTGCAGACAACAAAGGTACTGCAGTTAAGAAACGTGAAGACGTTCACCGTATGGCAGAAGCCAACAAGGCGTTCGCACACTACCGTTGGTAATCCCTTCGGAGTATTAGTCACCAGGCGGGCGCTTCAGAGAAGCCGCCCGCTCTGGGTAACTTAACTGAACGCCTAAAGATATAAACGAGGAATCAAATGGCTCGTACAACACCCATCGCACGCTACCGTAACATCGGTATCAGTGCGCACATCGACGCCGGTAAAACCACTACTACCGAACGTATTCTGTTCTACACCGGTGTAAACCATAAAATCGGTGAAGTTCATGACGGCGCAGCCACCATGGACTGGATGGAACAGGAGCAGGAGCGTGGTATCACTATCACCTCCGCAGCGACTACTGCATTCTGGTCAGGTATGGCTAAGCAGTACGAACCGCATCGCGTAAACATCATCGACACCCCAGGGCACGTTGACTTCACCATCGAAGTAGAACGTTCCATGCGTGTTCTTGACGGCGCGGTAATGGTTTATTGCGCAGTTGGTGGTGTTCAGCCACAGTCTGAAACCGTATGGCGTCAGGCGAACAAATATAAAGTTCCACGCATCGCGTTCGTTAACAAAATGGACCGTATGGGTGCTAACTTCCTGAAAGTTGTTGGCCAGATCAAAACCCGTCTGGGCGCGAACCCTGTTCCGCTGCAGCTGGCAATTGGTGCTGAAGAAGGTTTCACCGGCGTTATCGACCTGGTGAAAATGAAAGCCATCAACTGGAACGATGCAGACCAGGGCGTTACCTTCGAATACGAAGATATCCCAGCTGCAATGCAGGACCTGGCTGACGAATGGCACCAGAACCTGATCGAATCCGCTGCTGAAGCTTCTGAAGAGCTGATGGAGAAATACCTGGGTGGTGAAGAACTGACTGAAGAAGAGATCAAAAAAGCTCTGCGTCAGCGCGTTCTGAACAACGAAATCATCCTGGTAACCTGTGGTTCTGCGTTCAAGAACAAAGGTGTTCAGGCGATGCTGGATGCGGTAGTTGACTACCTGCCATCCCCGGTTGACGTTCCTGCGATCAACGGCATCCTGGACGACGGTAAAGATACTCCGGCTGAGCGTCACGCAAGCGACGAAGAGCCATTCTCTGCACTGGCGTTCAAAATTGCTACCGACCCATTCGTGGGTAACCTGACCTTCTTCCGCGTATACTCTGGTGTGGTTAACTCCGGTGACACAATCCTGAACTCCGTGAAAGCGGCGCGTGAACGTTTTGGCCGTATCGTACAGATGCACGCTAACAAACGTGAAGAGATCAAAGAAGTTCGTGCGGGCGACATCGCTGCAGCGATCGGTCTGAAAGACGTGACCACTGGTGACACCCTGTGTGACCCGGATCACCCGATCATTCTGGAGCGTATGGAATTCCCTGAGCCGGTAATCTCCATTGCAGTTGAACCAAAAACCAAAGCTGACCAGGAAAAAATGGGTCTGGCTCTGGGCCGTCTGGCGAAAGAAGACCCATCATTCCGCGTATGGACTGATGAAGAATCTAACCAGACCATCATCGCTGGTATGGGTGAACTGCACCTGGACATCATCGTTGACCGTATGAAGCGTGAATTCAACGTTGAAGCGAACGTGGGTAAACCTCAGGTTGCTTACCGCGAAGCGATTCGTGCGAAAGTTACCGACATTGAAGGTAAACACGCTAAGCAGTCTGGTGGTCGCGGTCAGTACGGTCACGTTGTGATCGACATGTACCCACTGGAGCCGGGCTCTAACCCGAAAGGTTACGAGTTCATCAACGACATCAAAGGTGGTGTAATTCCTGGCGAATACATCCCAGCCGTTGATAAAGGCATCCAGGAACAGCTGAAAGCGGGCCCTCTGGCTGGCTATCCGGTTGTTGACATGGGTGTTCGTCTGCACTTCGGTTCTTACCACGACGTTGACTCCTCTGAACTGGCGTTTAAACTGGCTGCGTCTATTGCCTTTAAAGAAGGCTTTAAGAAAGCAAAACCAGTTCTGCTTGAGCCAATCATGAAGGTTGAAGTAGAAACTCCTGAAGAGAACACCGGTGACGTTATCGGTGACTTGAGCCGTCGTCGCGGTATGCTGCGTGGTCAGGAATCCGAAGTAACTGGCGTTAAGATCCACGCTGAAGTTCCGCTGTCTGAAATGTTCGGATATGCAACTCAGCTGCGTTCTCTGACCAAAGGTCGTGCATCATACACCATGGAATTCCTGAAGTATGATGATGCGCCTAACAACGTTGCTCAGGCCGTTATTGAAGCCCGTGGTAAGTAATCCACAGGATTAAAACCTAAGTCCCGTGCTCTCTCCACAGGGGAGAGCACTATAGTAAGGAATATAGCCGTGTCTAAAGAAAAATTTGAACGTACAAAACCGCACGTCAACGTTGGTACTATCGGCCACGTTGACCATGGTAAAACTACCCTGACTGCTGCAATCACTACCGTTCTGGCAAAAACCTACGGTGGTTCTGCTCGTGCATTCGACCAGATCGATAAC
>NZ_JAWNFK010000019.1:0-214 GCF_034107965.1 Enterobacter sp. 61D5 | reverse complement strand
GCTGTCTCAGTACGATTTCCCGGGCGACGATACTCCAATCGTTCGTGGTTCTGCTCTGAAAGCGCTGGAAGGCGAAGCAGAGTGGGAAGCGAAAATCATCGAACTGGCTGGCTTCCTGGATTCTTACATCCCAGAACCAGAGCGTGCGATTGACAAGCCATTCCTGCTGCCAATCGAAGACGTATTCTCCATCTCCGGTCGTGGTACCGTTGTT
>NZ_JAWNFK010000018.1:0-1373 GCF_034107965.1 Enterobacter sp. 61D5 | reverse complement strand
GGTAGAGTCTTAGGACGTGGTGTAAATTCGGCAAGATGGTGAGAGCCATCGGCTTATCCGGTAAGGTAATGGTTAATCAGACAATTATCTTAGAAGGAGCAAACCGATGGCTGACAACAGCATGACATTCAGCAACACCCTGATGCAACTCGGCGGCGAAGACTTTCTGCGCGAGCTCACTGAGTTCATGCTCAACCGTATCATGGAGGCTGACGTCACTCAGCGCATCAACGCCGAACGCCATGAGCGCAGCGACGAACGTGAGACTTACCGTAACGGCTACCGTGACCGCCAGTACAACACCCGGCTCGGCACGCTGGATCTGCGTATCCCGAAGTTGCGTGAAGGCTCATACTTCCCGTCCTTCCTCGAAGCCCGCCGCCTGTCAGAGAAGGCCCTGAATGCGGTTATCCAGGAAGCATGGATAAACGGCGTCTCCACCCGCAAGGTGGATGCCTTGATCCAGTCGATGGGGATGACCGGCATCTCCCGCAGTCAGGTATCGTCCATCTGTCGTGGCATTGATGAGCGCGTACAGGCGTTTCTGCACCGACCGCTGGAGGGCGAATGGCCCTACCTGTGGCTGGATGCGACTTACGTGAAAGTGCGCAAGAACAGCCGGGTGGTCAGCGTGGCCGTTATAATCGCCTGCGCGGTTAACCTGGACGGACGCCGGGAGATCATCGGAATGGGCATCGGCGAGTCAGAAGCCAAAGCGTTCTGGCTGGCCTTCCTGCTGAGCCTTAAGGAGCGTGGTCTGGAGGGTGTGAAGCTGGTCATCTCCGACTCACACAGTGGTCTGAAAGCCGCGATCCAGCAGGTGTTCTCAGCCAGCTGGCAGCGCTGCCGGGTTCACTTCATGCGCAACGTACTGAGCCGCGTCAGCAGGGCGAACCAGTCGGTGGTGCGTGCGGCACTGCAACAGGTGTTCGTGCAGACCGACGAGAAAAGCGCCCATGCCACCTGGCGTGAGGTTGCCGGTCAACTGGAGAAGAGCAATCCGGCAGTCACGGAGATAATGGACGAAGCCGAAGCAGACGTGCTGGCTTACTTCAGCTTCCCGAAAGCACACAGGGTGAAGATCCACTCCACCAACACGCTGGAACGCCTGAACAAAGAGGTGAAACGGCGTGCCGACGTGGTGGGCATCTTCCCCAACGAAGAGAGTATCACGCGGCTCCTGGGGGCCGTGCTGACGGAACAGAACGAGGAATGGCTGCTGCAGAACCGTTATCTGCCACAACACACTATGGCGGAGATAGAGCAGGCCACTGAAACTGAAGTAATCGAAGCGCTGCCACTCAGCGCATAACAGGCACATTACCGGACCGGAAGGCTGGAACTGAATTTACACCACCTTGACGGACTCAACC
>NZ_JAWNFK010000017.1:0-1445 GCF_034107965.1 Enterobacter sp. 61D5 | reverse complement strand
GTATTTCTGCGCGTGACATTGAGATTCAGCCAGGCGGCTTCTCGGTGTGCGGTCACCCCGTTTATTCTCAGGGGTAGAGTCTTAGTGCGTGGTGTAAATTCGGAAGGATGGTGAGAGCCATCGGCTTATCCGGTAAGGTAATGGTTAATCAGACAATTATCTTAGAAGGAATCAACCGATGGCTGACAACAGCATGACATTCAGCAACACCCTGATGCAACTCGGCGGCGAGGATTTCCTGCGTGAGCTCACCGAATTTATGCTCAACCGCATCATGGAAGCCGACGTCACTCAGCGCATCAACGCAGAGCCTCACGAGCGCAGCGATGAGCGCGAGACCTACCGCAACGGCTACCGTGAACGGCAGTACAACACCCGGCTCGGCACGCTGGACCTGCGTATCCCGAAGCTGCGGGAAGGCACCTACTTCCCACCCTTTCTCGAGGCCCGCAGGCTGTCGGAGAAGGCGCTCAATGCGGTTATCCAGGAAGCATGGATAAATGGCGTCTCCACCCGCAAGGTCGATGCGCTGGTCCAGTCGATGGGGATGACCGGTATCTCCCGCAGCCAGGTGTCGTCCATCTGCCCCGGTATCGATGAGCGCGTGCAGGCCTTCCTGCAGCGACCACTGGAAGGAGAATGGCCCTGTCTGTGGCTGGATGCGACCTATGTGAAGGTCCGCAAGAACGGTCGGGTGGTCAGCGTGGCGGTAATAATCGCCTGCGCGGTCAGCTCGGACGGTCGCCGGGAGATAATCGGGATGGGCATTGGTGAGTCAGAAGCCAAAGCGTTCTGGCTTGCCTTCCTGCTGAGCCTGAAGGAGCGCGGTCTGGAAGGCGTGAAGCTGGTTATCTCCGACTCGCACAGCGGCCTGAAGGCGGCGATACGGCAGGTGTTCTCTGCCAGCTGGCAGCGCTGCCGGGTCCACTTCATGCGCAACGTGCTGGGCCGGGTCAGCAGGGCCAGCCAGTCGGTGGTCCGCGCCGCTCTGCAGCAGGTGTTCGTACAGACAGAGGAGAAGAGCGCTCATGCCACCTGGCGCGAGGTTGCGGCCCAACTGGAGAAAACCTTCCCGGCGGTTACGGAGATGATGGACGAAGCGGAAGAGGACGTGCTGGCGTACTTCGGCTTCCCGAAAGCGCACCGGGTGAAAATCCACTCGACCAACACGCTGGAGCGCCTGAACAAAGAGGTGAAACGGCGTGCCGACGTAGTGGGCATCTTCCCCAACGAAGACAGCATCATACGGCTTCTGGGTGCGGTCCTGACGGAGCAGAATGAAGAATGGTTGCTGCAGAACCGCTACCTGCCGCAACACAGCATGGCGGAGATAGACCAGCTCGCTGAAACCGAAGTAATCGACGCGCTGCCAATCAGCGCATAACAGGCTCATTGCCGGACCGGAAAGCTGTAACTGAATTTACACCACCTTGACGGACTCGACC
>NZ_JAWNFK010000016.1:0-6131 GCF_034107965.1 Enterobacter sp. 61D5 | reverse complement strand
GCCCAGCCGATGCATGAAAACGGCTCTGGCAAGGGCATTACGGGCTTCCCCTTTGTTTAGTCCTGCCTGAACTCTGCGACGTAATGAAGGATCGCGGAACCAGTCCAGCATAAACAGTGTTCGTTCAATGCGACCGATTTCCCTCAGCGCTTTGGCAAGCCCATTCTGTTTCGGATAGCTGGCCAGTTTTTTCAGCATCAGAGAAGCAGTCACGGTTCCCTGCTTTATTGAGGTCGCCAGCCTCAGAATTTCATTCCAGTGTGTTTCTATCTCTTTGATATTCAGTGGTGTTGTGGAAATAATTGACTGTAGAGCCGGATATTTATCAACCTTCCCATGAATAAACAACCGCTTGTCGTGAAGATCCCGGATCCTTGGTGCAAAAGCGAACCCCAGCAGATGCATCAGCGCGAAAACATGTTCCGTGAAACCTGCCGTATCAGTGTAGTGCTCCGTTATTTCAAGATCACTTTCGTGATACAGCAGGCCATCAAGTACATGAGTGGAGTCACGCACCCGACTAATCACTTTGGTGTAAAACGGGCTGTACAGGTCTGAAATGTGCGTATAAAACTGTACCCCAGGCTCCTGCCCGTACTTCAGATTGACCTGGCCCGCATAGCGGCCATGGCTGCCAACCCGAGGTCGAGTCCGTCAAGGTAGTGTAAATTCAGTTACAGCTTTCCGGTCCGGCAATGAGCCTGTTATGCGCTGATTGGCAGCGCGTCGATTACTTCGGTTTCAGCGAGCTGGTCTGTCTCCGCCATGCTGTGTTGCGGCAGGTAGCGGTTCTGCAGCAACCATTCTTCATTCTGCTCCGTCAGGACCGCACCCAGAAGCCGTATGATGCTGTCTTCGTTGGGGAAGACGCCCACTACGTCGGCACGCCGTTTCACCTCTTTGTTCAGGCGCTCCAGCGTGTTGGTCGAGTGGATTTTCACCCGGTGCGCTTTCGGGAAGCCGAAGTACGCCAGCACGTCCTCTTCCGCTTCGTCCATCATCTCCGTAACCGCCGGGAAGGTTTTCTCCAGTTGGGCCGCAACCTCGCGCCAGGTGGCATGAGCGCTCTTCTCCTCTGTCTGTACGAACACCTGCTGCAGAGCGGCGCGGACCACCGACTGGCTGGCCCTGCTGACCCGGCCCAGCACGTTGCGCATGAAGTGGACCCGGCAGCGCTGCCAGGTCAGAACTGAGGTGAACCCTGATTAGAGATCCACAGCGGAGAAACACAATGTGCGGTCGGTTTACGCAGTACAACTCCCGCGAGGAGTACCTGGCCTTTCTCGGAGAAGAAGCTGAACGGGATATTCCGTATGATCCGGAGCCCGTCGGCCGCTACAACGTCGCGCCCGGAACCCGGGTATTGCTGCTGAGTGAACGCCGTTCGCAGCTGCATCTTGATCCTGTTCACTGGGGTTATGCCCCGGAGTGGTGGAACAAGCCCGCTCTCATCAACGCCAGAAGTGAAACTGCGGCCGGCAGCCGGATGTTCAGGCTACTCTGGGAGCACGGACGGGCTATTGTTTTTGCCGACGGCTGGTTCGAGTGGAAACAGCAAAACGGCGTGAAACAGCCGTTTTTCATTTACCGTAAGGACGGAAATCCACTCCTGCTCGCAGCCATCGGGAAACAACCCTTTGAAAACGGCAATGACCAGGAAGGATTCCTGATCGTCACAGCAGCTGCGGATGAGGGACTGCTGGACATTCACGATCGGCGACCGCTCGTGTACTCACCTGATGCCGCACGTCAATGGCTCAGCGAAAACACAACCGGTAAAGAGGCGGAAGACATTGCCCGAGAGGGCAGTCTTTCCGCCGAAGATTTCACATGGCACCCCGTCAGCCGGGCAGTTGGCAATCCCGGTAACCAGGGCCGGAAACTTATTGAGCCACTGGCTTAGCAGACGCTGAGATACGCGGCATCCACTCACAGGGTTATGCACCGTTTCTGTGGATAAACCACAGCCTGTTTTATCCGCCAGAACAATGACCTGACAGTAGCCGGTAAAATTCTCCTTGCAGGACGGAAAATATCTTAAATAATACTGTATATAAAAACAGGTATTTTAAGAGGTAAGCCATGATCCTTTTTGTCGCTCCCGCATCTGAGCCAGCACTGTTCACCGCACCACTTTTCACAGAGCGCTGTCCGGCAGGTTTTCCGTCACCGGCAGCGGACTACACCGAAGACGAACTGGATCTGAACGCCTACTGTATCCGTCGCCCCAGCGCGACCTACTTTGTCCGTGCCATTGGCGATTCGATGAAAGATATGGGCCTGCACTCCGGCGACCTGATGATTGTCGACAAGGCCGAAAAACCCATGCAGGGGGATATTGTCATCGCAGAAACAGATGGTGAATTCACCGTTAAACGCCTGCAGCTTAAACCCCGGATTGCCCTGCTGCCGATGAATCCCGCCTACCCCACTCTCTATCCGGAGGAACTGCAGATCTTCGGCGTGGTGACGGCATTCATACACAAGACGCGGGGTACGAACTGATGTTTGCGCTCGCTGACGTGAACTCGTTCTATGCCAGCTGTGAAAAGGTGTTTCGTCCGGATCTGCGTAACAGGCCCGTTGTGGTGATCAGCAACAACGATGGCTGCGTCATCGCACGCAGTGCCGAAGCGAAGCGGCTGGGTATTAAAATGGGCGTCCCCTGGTTCCAGCTGAAGACGGCACAATTCCCGGAGCCGGTCATTACGTTCTCGAGCAATTACGAGCTCTATGCATCCATGTCGAACAGGGTTATGTCTCACCTTGAGGAGCTGGCGCCGCGCGTGGAGCAGTACAGCATCGACGAGATGTTTCTGGATATCCGCGGTATAGACAGCTGCATCGATTATGAGGACTTCGGCCGGCAGCTGCGCGAACATGTTCGCTCCGGAACGGGGCTGACAATCGGCGTCGGGATGGGGCCGACCAAAACGCTGGCTAAAAGCGCGCAGTGGGCGTCCAAAGAATGGCCACAGTTCGGGGGCGTACTTGCCCTGACGCCACACAATCTGAAGCGAACTGAGAAACTGCTCTCACTGCAGTCGGTGGAAGAAATCTGGGGCGTCGGCCGCAGGATATCCAGGAAACTGAGCACCATGGGTATCACCACAGCACTGCAGCTGGCGCGTGCGAACCCTGTATTTATCAGGAAGAATTTCAGTGTTGTGCTGGAGAGAACCGTCCGGGAACTCAACGGTGATAGCTGTATTTCGCTGGAAGAAGCGCCGCCGCCGAAACAGCAGATAGTCTGCAGCCGGTCTTTTGGTGAGCGAGTCACAACATATGAAGCCATGCGGCAGGCAGTCTGTCAGTACGCTGAGCGTGCAGCAGAAAAGCTGCGCGGCGAGCGGCAGTTCTGCAGGCATATTGCCGTTTTTGTGAAAACATCACCGTTCGCCGTGAACGAACCGTATTACGGGAATGTGGCCAGTGAGAAGCTGATGACTCCCACGCAGGATACCAGAGACATCATAGCCTCAGCGGTGAAAGCACTGGACCGGATCTGGGTGAATGGCCATCGATATGCAAAAGCGGGTTGCATGCTCAATGATTTCACCCCTACCGGGGTTTCGCAGCTGAATCTGTTCGATGATACCCAGCCCCGAAGCAACAGTAATCAGCTGATGAAAGTCGTGGACGGTATTAACCATTCAGGACTTGGGAAAGTCTGGTTTGCGGGACGAGGCATTGCTCCTGAGTGGCAAATGAAACGAGAAATGTTGTCCCCTGCATACACAACGCGCTGGAGTGATATTCCTGTGGCTCGGCTTTTGTAGCCATACCTAAAACCTTTGCCATATGATGTATGATGTATGATGTATAAATTAAGACATCACACTTCCTATTTATGAATTATGATGTATGATACTTTCGTTACCAAATAAGAATAAAAACTTTCATACTTCACATTTCATAAATAGGTATAGATATGATAACTGTAATTGGTGGTAATAAAGGTGGGTCAGGGAAAACCACCACCGCTGTAAACCTCGCGATAGGTCTGGCTCTCAGAGGCAAGGATGTATGTCTGGTGAATGGAGATCTACAGCGAACAGCAGCAAAACACCTAGCTGAGCGTGAAGCTGCAGAAGTAAAGCCAACTATCACTCTTATTGAGAAATTCGATAATCTCTCTCAAACGCTTCGCGCACTAGATGACAAGTATGAGCACGTAATCGTTGATGTTGCAGGCCGAAACTCCAGAGAGTTCATTACCAGTGGGGTGGTCGCTCACCAAATAATCGCACCACTGCAATGTTCGCAACCAGACCTTGATACGCTGATTGAGTTGCAGCAACAAGTTGAAGGCATGAGAGATCTCAACCCAGACTTAAAAGTGTATTGCCTGCAAAGCATGGCAACAACAAATCCAGTTTTAAGAGGTAATGAACGAAAGGAATTTATTGAGTATCTTGAAGAATTCCAATCGATAAAAAGACTTGAGTCGGTAATTTGTTTCAGGAAGGTCTACCGTGACTGCATGAGTACTGGTTTGGGGGTGTTAGAGACTGATAATGCTGCTGCAAAATCGGAAATGGAAAAATTAATGGAAGAGGTATTTGGATAATGGTTAAGAAACCCAGCCAACAGGCTTCTTCACGACCTCCGATTACACCAGAACAAGCCGACGAACTGGCAAGACGTCTCGCCGATAAACCCTATGGTGATCCTGCAAAATTTGCTCCCGAGGAAGAAAAACCGGAAAAACAATGTAGAACAACAATTTCTCTATATGAATCAATGTTATTGAAAGTAGAGGATTTGGCACTGAAGAACAAACGGAACGGTAAAGAGCCGAAGAATGTAAGCGCCATTGTCAGGGAAGCACTGGAACTTTATCTGAAAAACGAAGAATCATAACCCATAAGTATGAAGTATGAAGTATGAAGTATGAAGTATGAAGTATGGCATAAAATATAATAAAAGACCGCTGCTTCCAAACCTCTAATCTGAAAGTTGACGCGGTGGTGTGCCGAGACATCGAAAAATTTTTATTTTTCGCGCCAGCCTTGACGTTCAGGTGATTTTGCCCACCTGCACAATAAATGCGCAAAAAGACTTGTTAATAGGTCTTTGCAGGTGTATTTTAGAAACTGGTTAAACGGTCTCAAAAGGTAATCTATGCCCAACATCATTCTCAGTGACACAAGCGCCAGTGTCAGCGAACTTAAGAAAAACCCAATGGCAACTGTCAACTCCGGTGATGGCTACCCGGTTGCTATTCTTAACCGCAACCAGCCCGCCTTTTACTGTGTTCCGGCAGAGCTATACGAGAAAATGCTCGATGCCCTGGACGATCAGGAACTGGTTAAGCTTGTCGCCGAACGCAGCAACCAGCAGCTGCATGACGTGGATCTGGATAGTTACTTATGACGTATACGGTCAAATTCAGGGATGATGCGCTGAAAGAGTGGCTGAAGCTGGATAAAGTCATTCAACAGCAATTTGCGAAAAAGCTAAAGAAGTGCAGTGAAAATCCGCACATCCCTTCAGCAAAACTGCGCGGGATAAAGGACTGCTACAAAATCAAACTTCGAGCCTCTGGCTTTCGTCTGGTCTATCAGGTGATTGACGATCAATTAATTATCGCTGTTGTAGCTGTAGGAAAACGTGAACGTAGTGACGTTTATAATCTTGCCAGTGAACGAATGAGATAATCATTCATTTTTACGTTTGGAGGTCATAATGGATTACCGTTCTCTTATGAAAGATTCTTTCAGCGAAATGAGAAAATACAGCAGTCAAACTGTTATGGTTACTCAGTCCTTAACTTCCTTTGGTCGAAATAAGCCTCGGCCAGCCTTTCAGGACTGGATTGAGCACCTTAATAGAAATGATCGCTTGCCCCGGGGGCGTTTCTTCGCAGGAAAAAAACCTGGTCGTCGCCTTGCGATTTTTGATGAAATTTAGTTTTCAGACAAAGCCGCGCCAGCGGCCTTTTTGACGCCTCCCGTTTAATACCCCGCGCGGTTAGACATTCAGCGCATTCTGCCCAGCATTATGTTTGCCATCTTAATCCACTTGTAGCGGCCCTTCTGTAATGCACAAAAATGCTATCCATATTGGACATTTCGGCACTATCAGAAAAAAGTGTCCACAAAATATTTGTAAGCGTACAGCGAGAGCCG
>NZ_JAWNFK010000015.1:0-2096 GCF_034107965.1 Enterobacter sp. 61D5 | reverse complement strand
TCGCATTTCCCTGTGCGTCAACCGAAACCGGCCGGCTGGCCTGCTGAAGCGCCAGCCGCGTTTTATCCGCATCCCTGATCTCAACGGCGACATGGCTTGCTGTACTGGCGTCATTCAGCGCCAGCAGGCCGCTATTGCTCCCGTCGGCTTTACCCGAAAACGTAATGGACGCCGCCCCGGGCGGACAGCCGGTCAGCTTCAGCGTGAAGGGCATAGGTTGCGTGCGGCTCCCCGTGGTGTTGAGTTGCTTCGTGGGCCAGGTGCCCAGCGGGACGGCCTTGTCGCTGTCGCTGCCCTCGGCAACGCAGGTAAAATCGACGATATTGCCGTAGAGCCGAATATTAATCTCGCCCAGGGCGGTGTCCGCCCGAGCCTGGGTGCAAAGCGCAAAGAGCGCTACGGTGAGAAAACGGATCCCGTTTCGCATATCGGCTCCTTAGTCGTAATCCACGCGCAAATACCCGCGCGAGGTGAAGCGCCCTTCCGCTGGCTTATTGCCCGTCACGCTCACCGGCCAGACCCGGATCCCCACCTGCGCCTGCGCGCTGTCGTCCAGGCGGAACGGAATTTTGCTCGTCAGGTTGTTAGGCGTGAGCGGCGCACCGCTCTCGTTGGCAATGATAAACCCCACATCCGGATTATCCGACACCAGCACATTATCAGAGACTTTTTCCGCCTCGACGCGCATCGTCAGCATAGCGTTCGCCTCCACGTTGGTGCATTTAATGGCGATGGTTTTGCTTTGCGATGAGACGCCCTCCGGCTTGTTACCCACGCCCACCTTGCTGAACAAGGAGGCGCCGATGTCGCCGAAATCAAACTCCACCACGTTACCGGCATTGATGGTGCAGCTTTGCGGCACCTGAATGGTTCCGCTGTAGCTGATGGTATAGACCGGCGTGGTTAACGGATCGGAAGAGGTGGTGGTGACGTAAACGCGGAACATGGTGGTGCGAGGGATAACGACCATGTTAATAAAACGCCGGGTCACCTTAAGACGGAAGACCAGGCTGGAGTCCAGAACGCCAAACGGTTTGTTTTTGGGGACGTTAGGATGGCTCCCCATCTGGATATAGCTTTTTGGCGGATAAAATACGCCAGCCCAGTCATCAGTAATTTTCATTGCCCCGTCCAGATAGTCATTAAGCTTCAGATACTGGTAGCCATCGCTGGTCCCCGTTACCGGATAATCGGTCACATAGCTGCGCTTGGTGGTATTCCCGGTCGTGCCCTTCGGGCAGACGGCATTCACCCCTACCCACTGCGATTTCTCGCTGAGCGTCACGACCTGCCCAATCTGGTTATTCGAGCTGTTGAATTTATCCGTCAGGTCGTAATGTACTTCCGTCGGCACGCCGTTTTCATTGACGCACACGGTCGCTAACGCATTTGTCGCAGGCAGTAACGCCAGCAGCGACAAGGCAAAGAGTTGAGTTTTAATCACAGCTGATCCCCTTAAGTGTGATTGCCTGTTGCAGGCTCTGTTCAGACAAGCTGTAAGGTGCGCGACACTGGGACTGCGCCCCGTCGCCCCACTGGATCAGCAGTTCGCCCTCCAGCGGCAGCCCACTCAGGTAAATTTGCCCGTCATCCCCCACCATGCTGGTCACGCCGCTTTTGGTCTCATGCACCACTGCGCCGAACGGCACCGGCTGGTTGCCGCGCATCACCGTCAGCAGGGCGCGCACGCCAATGCGGGTATCAAAGCTGGCGCGTACCAGCGCGCCTTTGGTCGGCACCACGCTGCTCACGTTGTTTTCGATATCGGTGTTGTTGCTCATGGTGTTGGTATCCAGCGCCACGCGGTTGTAACGATAGACGGTGGCATACGGCATCACCGCGTAGCCTCGCCAGTCGGTTTTCACGCCGGTCTGGTTTTCAATACTGACGCCCGATGCCCCCGGCGCTTTGATCAGCACGTTGGTGTCGCCCAGCGGCTGGCTGAAGGTCACGCCGTCGGCGTGGCCGACCACCCCGCCGGAGAGCTGCCAGTTGAGATCGTGCTGGTCGCGGGAATAGTTGTAGCCCACGCCCAGCGTGCCGTAGGTCGCCTGCCAGTTGGCGCTGGCGCTTCCGCTTGAGCCGTTGGTGCTGGG